>CAZVFM010000099.1:0-9500 GCA_964626095.1 uncultured Roseivirgaceae bacterium
TATCACTCGTTGGAAGACAGAATGGTTAAGAATTTTATCAACAAAGGAAAAGTGTTTGGAGAGGTGGAGAAAGATTTTTTTGGAAATGAAATAAAAGCGCTGAATGCCATTAATCGCAAACCGATTGAGGCAACAGCAGAAGAAATAGAAAAAAACAAGAGAGCACGAAGTGCCAAGTTGAGAGTAGCGGAAAGAATTTAAATAGTATGGCGGAGAATAAATTTAAAGTACACAGTAAGCAATCCGGGAAACCGGGGAATAGTTTATTCAATAGAATTGAAAAGACTATCCAACTGGAATCACTTTTTGAAGATGGCTTTCCTGTGGCCTATCTCCCTAAAATATTATTCGTATTTGCATTAGGACTGCTTTACATAGGTAACACACATTTTTCAGAAAAAACAATAAGAAAAATAAACAACCTGCAAACAGAGGTGGAAGATTTGCGCGCAGATTATACCACACTTAAAGCTGATCTGATGTTTGCCAGCAAACAATCGGAAGTAGCCAAACGTGTAAAAGGTTTGGGTTTGAATGAGAGTTTAAAGCCGCCACAAAAAATTTTAGTTAAGAAAAGTGAATATTAAGAAGTCCATATTACTTAGAGTTAGGGTATCATTCCTTTTGATGCTTCTGTTTACACTCGCTATTTCAGCGAAGATCGGGCACATACAATTTGTTGAGGGTAAAGAGTGGGAGAAGATGAATGAAGAAGTGAGTTTTCAGTACAGAACTGTTAAAGCTACACGGGGAAATATTTATTCTGACAATGGAAGCCTCTTAGCTACTTCATTGCCATTTTATAAAGTTGCTTTTGATGCCACGCTGGCTAAAGATGAGATATTTTTCAGTGGTGTTGATTCATTGTCTTATTTGCTTTCAAAACATTACAAAGACAAATCAACAGAAGAATACAAAAGACTTATCAAAGATGCGCGCGCTTCTGGTAAGCGATACATAGTGGTTAACCGCGGACAGGTTAACTATCAGCAGAAAAAGGAAATGAGTAACTGGCCCATTTTTCGTGAAGGCAGGTACCGCGGAGGTGTGATTTTCGAAAAAATTGATGTGCGCTATAGGCCATTTAACAACCTCAGCAGAAGAACCATAGGTTTTCTTAACGAAGACAATGCAGGTGCTGGATTGGAATTCAGTTTTAATGAGCAGCTGGCGGGTAGAGACGGAGAAGCATTTTATCAAAAAATTGCTGGGGGTGAATGGAAACCCATTTTTGATGCCGACAATGTAAAGGCGATTGATGGCATGGACATAGAAACGACCATCGATATCAATTTGCAGGATGTGAGCGAAACTGCTTTACTGCGCTCGCTTGACAGGCATAGGGCCGATGAAGGAGTGGTAGTGGTAATGGAGGTAAAGTCAGGTGAAATCAAAGCTATTTCAAATCTTACTCGTGATCAAAACGGGTCATATTATGAAAAATACAACCACGCTATTGGGGGTTTGTATGAGCCGGGTTCTACTTTCAAACTATTGACCATGATGGCGTTGTTGGAAGACACGAACATTAAGCTATCGGATAGTATTGATACCGGTAAAGGAGAATTTACTTTTTATAAGAATAAAGTCCGCGATCACCAGGAAGGTGGATATGGTAAAATTACCATAAGAGAGTCGTTTGAGAAATCCTCAAATATTGCCATGGCCCGTCTGCTTGACAAAAACTTTGGATTAAAGCCAGCTAAGTTCATTGAGTATATCGACCGACTTCAACTATCGCAACCCTTAGGCATGCAAATAGCCGGTGAAGCATTTCCAAAAGTGCCAAGACCAACCGATAAAGACTGGAGTGGCATTACTTTACCTTGGATGGCTTATGGTTACGGACTTGAATTAAGCCCCATGCAAGTGCTCGCATTGTACAATGCAGTAGCCAATGATGGTAAAATGATCCGACCTATAATCGTTAAATCAGTAAAGAAGGCCGATCGCGTGAGAGAACATTATAAAGCCGAAGTAATCAATAGTAAAATATGTTCAAGAGAAACGTTGCTCAAGTTAAGAATGTTGATGGAAGGTGTGGTTGAAACCGGAACGGCCGTTAACATTAATGATGCACACTACAAAATAGCTGGTAAAACAGGTACCGCGCAAATTCTTGAGAATGGCAGGCACACTAGAAAATACATTACTTCTTTTGTGGGTTACTTCCCCGCAAATCAGCCTAAGTATTCAGCATTTGTATTAGTCAAAAACCCCAAAGGATGGCAGCAATATGGCAGCAATGTGGCTGCTCCTATATTTAAAGAAATTGCTGATAATATTTATGCAAGAGATATCGCTTTGCATCGCCCTTCAATTTTAGCCGTACACGATGCTTCTGTTCTACCTGTAATTAGAGCAGGTAATCACGAGGAACTTCGCATGTTGTGCAATGAATTGGGAATCTCTAATCACTCCGACACTCAGGAGGCATGGGTAAAAGCAGTTAGAAGTGGTAATTCTGTGCGCTGGAAAAAGAATAGCACCTCACACCAAATAGTGCCCGATGTAAGTGGAATGACTTTACGTGACGCCATTTACTTATTGGAGCAATCAGGTCTGCAGGTTCAGTACGAGGGTACAGGGAGGGTTGCGCAACAATCGATTACACCTGGAGTGAAATTAAACAAAGGCTCCAAAATTTTGATAAGACTAAGTTAATGAAAGTACTGAGCGACATATTATACAAAGTATCTATCATCTCAACTTCAGGCGATATGGGAGTGGGGATATCAGGTGTCTGTTATGATACACGCAAAGTAAAGAAGGGAGACTTATTCATTGCAATCAATGGATTGTCTTTTGATGGGCATGATTTTATTGATAAGGCAATTAAATCAGGAGCAGTAGCCATACTCTGTGAATCATTTCCAGGTAAACTCAATGATGCCGTAACATATGTTGCGGTAAAGAATACGGCAGAGGCTGCAGGAATTGTATCGGCAAATTTTTATGATAATCCATCTCATAAACTAAAACTGATAGGCGTTACTGGCACAAATGGTAAAACTACAGTTGCAACTTTATTGTACCAGTTATTTACTCGCTTAGGTTACAAGTGCGGATTATTATCCACAGTAAGTATCCACATTGTTGATAAGATTTTTCCCGCAGCATATACAACCCCTGATCAGATTGAATTGAATCGTTTACTCAGTGAGATGTTAACCGAGGGTTGTACCCATTGCTTTATGGAAGTAAGCTCTCATGCTTTGGAGCAAAACAGGGTAGCAGGACTAAAATTCAGTGGTGCTGTATTTACCAATATCAGCCACGATCACCTTGATTATCATAAGACATTTGAAAATTACATAAGAGCTAAGAAGAAGTTTTTTGATATGCTTGATGCTGATGCATTTGCATTAGTCAATACAGACGATAAACGTGGAATGGTCATGTTGCAAAATTGTAAGGCAACAAAGTATACATATGCTGTCAAGAGAATGGCAGATTATAAGTCAAAAATACTCTCAAATACAATTGAAGGCCTTGAACTTGATATCAACGGAAGCCAGGTTTGGTTTAAGATGATAGGTGATTTTAACGCCTATAATCTTACTGCAGTGTATGGTACCGCACTTATAATGGGCGAAGATAATACAACTGCGCTTACGGCACTTTCATCACTGCATGGCGCAGCAGGTCGCTTTGAGCAAGTGATGGCGGGTTCAAAGTTTACAGCTATTGTTGATTATGCCCATACGCCAGATGCCTTAAGAAATGTGTTGGAAACTATACAAAATTTCAGGTCGGGTAATGAACAAATAATTACGGTAGTAGGATGCGGAGGCAATCGCGACAAAACTAAGAGACCTCTTATGGCATCTATCGCCTGTAAGTTGAGCAGTAAAGTAATTCTAACCTCTGATAACCCCAGGGATGAAGATCCCATGCAGATCATTGCCGATATGCAAACAGGAGTAGGTCCAACAGATAGAAAGAAAACTTTAGTGATGGCCGATCGAGAGGAAGCAATAAAAACTGCATGCATGATGGCTAAAGATCGAGATGTAGTATTGGTGGCAGGTAAAGGGCATGAAAATTATCAGGAAATAAAAGGAGTGAAGTATCCATTTGATGATAAGGAAGTTCTTGGTCGTATGATTAAAATGTTCAGCAACTGATGTTATATTACTTATTCGACTATATCAACAAAACATTTGATCTTCCGGGAGCGGGATTGTTTCAATACATCTCTTTCCGTGCAGGAAGTGCGGCTGTGCTTTCTTTGCTTATTACCATTACCCTTGGTAAGTACATTATCAACAAACTAAGAAAAAAACAAATTGGAGAAGATGTACGTGACCTTGGCCTGCACGGTCAGTTAGAGAAAAAAGGTACCCCCACCATGGGAGGTATTATTATAATTAGTGCCATTGTGATCCCAACCTTACTTTTTGCAAGGTTCGACAATATTTATGTCGTTCTTTTATTGGCCTCTACCTTGTGGTTGGGTTTCATTGGCTTTATTGATGATTACATTAAAGTGTTTAAGAAGGATAAAGAGGGGCTAGCCGGAAAGTTTAAGATTGTGGGTCAAGTGGGTCTTGGCTTAATTGTTGGCCTTACACTTTATTTTCATGAAGAAGTAGTGGTTCGGGAGTTTAGTAGAAATCCCGAACAAGCAGTTATTGTTGAAGGAGAAATAGTGCCAGTCTCAAGTACACCTTATGCAGATGTAAAGTCAACCAAAACAACCCTTCCATTTTTTAAAGATAATGAGCTTGATTACGACAACCTCATTCCTTTCTTGCCTAACAACCTTACCTGGGTTTTTTATGTGCTCGTGGTAATATTTATCATAACTGCGGTCTCTAATGGCGCAAATATTACGGATGGTATCGATGGACTTGCCGCAGGTACATCAGCTATCATTGGTTTAACCTTGGCCATTTTTGTATACCTATCCGGCCGTACAGATTTTAGTAGTTACCTCAATATCATGTACATACCCAATCTCGGTGAGTTAGTAATTTTCTGTACTGCCTTTGTAGGTGCTTGTCTTGGTTTCTTGTGGTATAACTCTTATCCGGCCCAGGTTTTTATGGGAGACACAGGCAGTCTTGCCTTGGGTGGTATCATTGCCACACTCTCACTTGTTGTGCGTAAGGAGTTGATGATTCCTTTGATCTGCGGCATATTTCTAATTGAAAGTTTATCTGTAATTATTCAGGTAGGCTATTTTAAATACACAAAAAGTAAATATGGTGAGGGAAGGAGAATATTTTTAATGTCGCCTCTTCACCATCATTATCAAAAAAAGAATATACACGAATCTAAAATTGTAACAAGGTTTTGGATTGTGGGAATACTATTGGCGATTATGTCATTAGCAACATTAAAGGTAAGGTGATGAGTAAGCGCATTGTCATATTAGGTGGAGGAGAAAGTGGTACAGGCGCAGCTGTGCTTGCAAAAATGAAGGGACATGAAGTTTTTGTTTCAGATACCGGTAAGTTGAAAGAACGATACAAAGAAATACTTGTGAATAATAAAATTTCTTTTGAGGAAGGACAACATTCAGAGTCAATGATTTTAAGTGCAGATGAAATCATTAAGAGCCCTGGTATACCTGATAAAGCTGAAATTATTCAGAAAGCAAAGCAATCGGGAATTTCAATTATTGATGAAATTGAATTTGCATCAAGATTCACTGCTGCAAAAATAATTGCCATAACTGGCACCAATGGCAAAACTACTACAACATTACTTACCTATCATCTATTAAAATCTGCTGGGCTCAATGTTGGACTTGCCGGTAATGTTGGTGAAAGCTTCGCCATGAGTGTTGCTCTGCACAATTACGATTGGTATGTGCTTGAGATTAGCAGCTTTCAGTTAGACGGAACGGTAAACTTCAGGCCCTCAATAGCTATTTTACTTAACATTACGCCTGACCACCTTGACCGCTATGAATATGAAATGGATAATTATGTGGCATCAAAATTCAGCTTAGCAAAGAACTTGCAGCCGGAGGATAGTTTTATCTTTCATAGCGATGATTCCTATATCAGTAATTTAATAAATGAAAAAAAACAAGTTGCCAAGCTTATACCTGTCTCATTGAAAGATGAAGCAATTGCCCAAGGTGATGGAGACATAATGAAATTTAATTTTCCTGATAATAAATTCAATATTAGTCAGTCAGAGACAACACTGCGTGGAAAGCATAATTTAATCAACACCATGGCGGCAGTCAGTGCAGCAATAGTCTCTGGAGTTAGTCACGAAACAATCCGAAAAGCACTAGCTTCTTTCAAAAACGCAGCACATAGATTAGAGAAAATTGCTGTCATACAAGATGTGAGTTTTATTAATGACTCTAAAGCAACCAATGTTGATGCAGTCGCTTATGCGCTGGATAGTTTTCTTGAACCATTGGTTTGGATTGCAGGCGGAATAGATAAAGGCAACGATTATTCTTTGATAGAGGATTTAGTAGGTAGAAAGGTTCATGCTTTGATTTGTCTTGGAAAGGATAATTCAAAATTAATGAAAGCATTTGACGGAAGTGTGGAACAAATATTTGAAACACAGTCGATGAAAGAGGCTGTAAGTCTGGGATTAGCATGTGCTAAACCCGGTAACATTGTTTTGCTTTCGCCAGCCTGTGCCAGCTTCGATCTCTTTAAAAATTACGAAGATAGAGGAGAGCAGTTCAGGCAATCAGTTATGGATCTTAAAAGCGAAATTGAAAATAAAACAGTAAGGCAATGACTAGACTCAAAGCTTGGGCAGATGAAAATTTACAAGGCGACCGTGTGATATGGGCAGTAGTTTTTTCTTTAGGCCTGGTAAGTATTTTGGTTGTGTATAGTTCCATAGGTACACTAGCATATAGGCGCATGGTAAGCCCTGAAACCTATTTATTGAAGCACACTTTTATGGTTGCACTTGCATTTGCAGCAATGTGGGCAGCACATAAGGTGGATTACAGATATTATTCCAAGTTATCCAGAATCGGTCTTTGGGTAAGCGTGCCATTGCTAATATATACTTTTACGAATGGAACAAGTATTAACGATGCTTCGCGCTGGATAACAGTACCTTTTTTTAACGCTACTTTTCAACCATCTGATTTTGCAAGCCTTGCGCTAATTATCAATGTAGCTAGTATGTTGTCAAAGCGTCAACAGAATATTGATGATTTTAAAGAATCGCTTATTCCTATTTTAACCTGGGCGGGGATTATCTGCGGACTAATTGCATTGACTAATTTTTCCTCGGCAATACTTCTATTGATTACATGTATTCTCATCATGTTCATTGGAAGAGTATCCGTTAAATACATTTTTTTCCTGATCATGCTTGGGTTAATGGTAGGTGCTATTGCTTTCAAAGTGGGTGTAAGAGGCGAAACTGCAAAAAACAGAGTTATTGATTTTATTGAAGGAAAAGAACTGCCTTTTCAGGCTAAACATGCGCGCATTGCAGTAGCAACCGGAGGTGTTACTGGAAAAGGGCCCGGGCAAAGTGACCAAAGAAATATTTTACCACATCCTTATTCAGATTTTGTGTACGCAATAGTAGTCGAAGAATACGGAATGATTGGAGGCGTGATTGTGCTGGGCTTGTATTTGATTTTACTGCATCGCGGAATGAAAGCCGTGTATAATAGTGAGCGCGCGTTTGGTGGTTTGCTCTCTGCAGGTTTGAGCTTTGCAATTGTGCTGCAGGCATTGGTAAATATAGGCGTTGTTGTAGGCCTTGGTCCGATAACAGGTTTGCCATTGCCATTTATAAGCATGGGTGGTACCTCAATGTTGTTTACCGGAATTGCTATTGGAATCATTATTAGTGTAAGCAGAGGAGAAGTGGATGAATCCTGGCAATCGGAAGTAACAGAAAATAAACACTTAAAGAACGCAGCATAGAATTATGGGTGTACAAATCAAATATAAACAACATAGGGTTCATGCACAGGGAGTTATGCAGAGTGAGCCTTTCCTGATTTTTTTGATTGCCTACAGGTATATTAAAAAAGGGATAAGAAAAGTATTGAGATAAATTTTGACAACAGTAAAACCATATCGATTGATCATAAGTGGTGGAGGAACCGGAGGGCATATCTTTCCGGCTATCGCTATTGCCAATGCATTCAGAGACAGGTATCCTGATTCAAGGATTTTATTTGTGGGTGCCAAAGGAAGGATGGAGATGAATCGCGTACCAGAAGCAGGATATGAAATCATTGGCTTATGGATTAGTGGGATCCAAAGAAGCTTGAGTATCGACAACTTATTGTTTCCAGTTAAGTTATTGACCAGCTATATATCTGCATATCGAATCATCAAAAAATTCAAACCACAAGTAGTTGTAGGAACCGGAGGTTTCGCGAGCGGCCCCCTGATGTTGGCAGCAACAAAGAAAAAAATACCTTCACTAATACAAGAGCAAAACTCTTATGCAGGCCTCACCAACCGAAAACTGGCCAGTAAAGTAAATAAGATTTGCGTGGCCTATGAAGGCATGGACGATTATTTTCCTAAAGAAAAGATTGTTCTAACAGGAAACCCGGTAAGAAAAGATCTTTTTGAGCAGCATCAGGATTCCAGGGAAAAGGCGTTGGCACAATTTGCTTTTAATACATCAGAAAAAACTTTGCTCATACTGGGTGGTAGCCTTGGCGCGCGCACCATTAATGAAAGTGTAATAGCACACCTTGATAAATTGATTGATGCCGGTGTGCAGGTGATCTGGCAAACAGGTAGACTTTATTTTGAAGAAATGAAGAGAAGAGTGAATGGAAAAGATCTACGAAAAATTAGAATGTATGATTTCCTTGCTTTAATGAATCATGCTTATGCTTCTGCTGATTTGGTGATATCAAGGGCAGGTGCATTGTCTATATCAGAATTATGCATGGTAGGCAAACCGGTAATTTTTGTGCCTTCACCGAATGTGGCCGAAGACCACCAGACAAAAAATGCCAAAGCAATCGCAGATAAATCAGCAGCCATTATTATCCCTGACAATGAGGCAAAAAATAAATTGGTAATGGAAGCATTGACTTTATTATATGATGAAGGTAAGCTGAAAAAAATGTCTGAAAATATTAAAGCATTGGCTAAACCCAATGCAACAGAAGAATTGGTTGATGAAATTGAAAAACTGATCAGGTGAAACTGGATACTATACATAACGTTTATTTTATTGGTATCGGTGGTATCGGTATGAGTGCTTTGGCTCGTTGGTTTAAGCTGCAGGGTAAGCAAGTAGCAGGTTATGATCGCGCAAGAGTTCCACTTACCATTGAACTTGAGTCCGAGGGTATGCACATTCACTATACAGACAGTCCGGAATTGTTATCTGGATTAGTTAGTAATGTAAACCAAACCTTGGTTGTACTTACACCAGCTATACCCAAAGAACACAAAGAGTTGGCTTGGTTTAAAAGTAATGGATATACTATTTCAAAGAGGTCAGAGGTTTTGGGCAATATTGCTAATGCATACTTTACCGTTGCTATTGCAGGAACACACGGAAAAACCACTGTA
>CAZVFM010000100.1:0-9250 GCA_964626095.1 uncultured Roseivirgaceae bacterium
GAAGTACTTCTTTCATGTTGTACCCATTAACGTATTCCGATTCCCTCAATATCATCCCGAATGCAGCCACTGCTGCCGACCAGCGAAAATTATCAGAGCTTTGTGCAAGGCTTACTGATTTATCTATTAATGGCTGCACAATTAATTTACTCACTTCACCATCAGGTTGCTTATATCTTAGCTTTACCGTCATTAATTCTTTGGACTTAAAAGCCGCAGGGTCAATTTTGTTTTGCTGGTATTTTAATGGATCAATTTTAAAGAATTCGCTTTCTACTCCCACAGGAATAATTTCATACAAAGCAGTAACAGTGTGGCCTGAGCCTAATTCGCCCGCATCTTTTTTGTCATTATTGAAATCTTCGCTTTTCAACATTCTGTTTTCATAACCAATCAATCGGTAGGCTTGTACTTTAGCAGGATTGAATTCAACCTGAATTTTTACATCCTTTGCTATGGTGAACAATGTGCCTCCAAATTCATTTACTAAAACTTTTTTTGCTTCCTGCAAATTATCGATGTAAGCATAATTCCCATTACCCTTGTCAGCCAATATCTCCATTTTTGAATCCTTGTAATTACCCATGCCATATCCTAATACCGTAAGAAATACTCCGCTTTGCTTTTTCTCTTCTATAAGACGTTCCATTGCTGCATTGCTTGACTCCCCCACGTTAAAATCTCCATCAGATGCAATGATCACTCTATTGTTTCCCCCCTTTACAAAATTTTGGGTAGCAACGCCATAAGCTAGCTTCAGCCCTGCACCACCCGCAGTTGATCCACCGGCCTCTAGTCGTTCGATGGCTTGCTTAATTTTTTCTTTCTCTGTCCCGGGTGTTGAAGGCAATACTAAACCGGCAGCTCCAGCATACACCACTATGGCTACCCTGTCTTGTTCCCTTAACTGTTCGGTAAGCATTAAAAATGATGATTTAAGTAAAGGCAGTTTATCGGGCGAATTCATTGAACCCGATACATCAATTAAAAACACCAGGTTAGACGGTGGTAAATTTTCTGTCGGAATTTTTCTTCCCTGTAAGCCAATATGCACCAACTTGTGTTTGTTGTTCCATGGTGCATCGCTTATTTCTGTAGTAACAGAAAAAGGGTCTTCATTTTTTGGTTGTGCATAATCATACGTAAAGTAATTAACCAGTTCTTCAATGCGTACTGCATCTTTAGGTGGTTGTTGCCCCCAGGTTAAGTGCCTTCTTACCAATGCATAAGATGCGGCATCTACATCGATAGAAAATGTAGAAAGCGGATTGCGCACAGCCTCATGAAAAATATTTTCATGTATTGTCGCGAATTCATTGGTATTGTGGTGTACAGCCTCGTACTGCACCGGATAGTACGCACCTTGATAACTCGCCTGGTCCGCAGCACCACTGATTTTATTATAGTGGTGCCGCTTCATCGAATGTCCGGTTGTTACTATTTCCTGGAGCTGCATCACATCAGATGCTAAGCGCACATTGATCACATCGCTATTGCCAATTTTTACCTCTTTGGTTTTCATTCCTATTAGTGAAAAAACAAGAGTAGCTCCTTGCTCCGGAACATAAATTTGATACTTACCGGAGGCATCTGTTGCAGTTCCAATACTACTACCTTTAAGAACTACACTTACCCCCTGTAATCCCTTGCCACTGTCATCAGATACGACTTGTCCTTTAATCAGTCGTTGCTGGTTTGGCGCCATAGCCACCAGGCTTAGCACCAACATCAATAAAATAAGTTGAGTTTTCATAATGAATGGGTTTTGTTGCTTTTTATCCTGAGATGCAAGGCCCAGCAATATTCCATACGCATTAAAGGATTTTTTTTAGATTAAGCCTTTCAATGACTGAAACTACAGATGATTTAACGCTCATAAACCGCTATAAAAAGAGCGGAGACCTGAAGGTATTGGCGGCACTCTACCAACCCTATATGCACCTGGTTTATGCGGTTAGCCTCAAATACCTACAGGATAGAGAGGAGAGTAAAGATGCCGTAATGCAGATTTTTGAGAAACTAAGCCACGACCTCAAAAAACACGAAGTGCAGCACTTTAAAAGCTGGCTTTATGTATGCACAAAGAACCATTGTCTGATTTTACTTAGGGAAAGAAGAAAATCTTTAAAAATCCAACAAAATCTAGGTCAAATACCTGTGGAAAATGAGATGCTTTTGTATCATGATGATGACCTGAGTATGGAACAAAATCTTAGTAAATTGGAAAAATGCATTGAAGAGCTGATTGATGAACAAAAAAGCTGTGTAAAGCTGTTCTATCTCGATGAGCATTGCTACAAAGATATTGCCGATACTACCGGATTTGAGTTAAAAAAGGTGAAAAGCTATATACAAAACGGAAAACGCAATTTGAAAAATTGTATGGAGCGAAAAGATGGCTGATAAGAAAAAAAATATTTCACGGGAAGAACTTGAAGCATACCACTCACAAAAGATGAATGCAAAAGAAATGCATGCGCTCGAAAAACGCGCTTTGGATTCTGCATTTGAATCTGAAGTCATTGAGGGCCTTGACGAAATTTCTGCAAGTGAACTTCAAACTGATCTTAAAGCACTCGATCAAAAACTAAAGGCCAGTGTACAAAAGACTAACTGGACCATTCCTTTACGCATAGCAGCAGGATTGGCCCTACTTGCGTCTGTTACTTGGGTAATTTATTTTTTAAATGAAAAAAATTTTTCACAAAATGATATAGCCCTTAATGAGCAAGCTGAGACTGATGATGCTCCTTTGCAATTGGAAAAATTTAAAGAACAAATTGCTGAGGATATAGTGCCTCAGGCAAAACAAGAAACACAAACAGCCACAACTGAAGAGCCTGCTAAACATGAAGTAGCTAAAGATGAAATTGCTCCTAAAAAAACAGATACGGAAGTAGCGATAGCCGAGGATATAGCTGGCATCACCGAGGTGCAGGTTGCTACAGAAGAATCGCACCAGACAAGAGACCTGGCAGCTGCTGAAAATGCAGCAGCTAAACGCAGCACTCTGCGTGTTACTGGCGCAGTGGCAACCATTGATTATGCGAAGAAAAAAGTAAAAGGCAGGGTAACATCAGCAGAAGATGGAACGCCCTTGCCGGGCGTAAACGTGACTATAAATGGAACAACAACAGGAACCATTACCGATCCAAATGGAGAATATGAAATAGAAACTTCACAGACCAGCGAGGCACTCATTTTTTCCTTTATAGGGCTTAAGTCCAAAGAAGAAATTCTGAATAATAAAAACCAACTCGATGTGCAAATGGAAGCTGATGTGACATCACTTAGCGAAATCGTTGTTACAGGTTATGGTTACAGTACAAGAGATAACATCAATCCAACTTTTGAATTGGCTTCGCCAAGCATTGGAAAAAAGGCCTATCAGCAATACCTGGAAAGTAACGCACGGTATCCTGAAGAAGCGGCCCAGACCAACACCAGCGGCAGGGTGGTGCTTGATATAACCATTGCTGTCGATGGCAGCATCAGCAACTACGAAATTGTGCGATCACTAGGCAAAGCCTGTGACGATGAGCTGATCCGCCTGGTCAAAGAGGGTCCGACCTGGAGACCCTCTTCAGAAAACGGAGTTCCTTTTCAGCACAAAGTAAGGATCAGGCTAAAATTTCCCACAAGAAAATAAATTGTTATACTACTTTCTTTCTTATAAGTTTCGCGTAAGTTCTACTCACCGGGAAACTTTTTCCGTTTTGCATTTTCACAATCATACCTCCGTTAAAATGTTTTTCAATTTCTTTGAGGTAATTCAAATTGATGATGGTAGAGCGGTGTATCCTGATAAACATTTCAGGATTTAATTTTTCTTCCAACTTGCCAATCCCTGATGAGCTAAGATACTGATCAACTTTTGTATTGATTACCGTATAATCTCCTGAGGCTTCAAGAAATACTATGTCCTCAACCGGAAGATTAATTAGTTTTTCTGATTTCTGCACAAAAACATGGCTGTCAAACTCAGCCCCCCCCCTAATATTCTTAAGCAATTGCTCAATGTTTTTATTCTCTGTATTAATTCTACCCATCGCCCGTTTTACAGCAAGCTTAAACCGCTCTTCATCAAGTGGCTTCAGCAAATAATCAACTGCATTTTTTTCAAAAGCCTGAATGGCATATTGATCGTAGGCGGTTACAAAAATCACATAAGGCTCGTGGTCAATCTGCTCAAGTACATCAAAGCCCGTCATCCCGGGCATTTGTACATCCAAAAAAATCAAATCGGGCTTTAGTTTATTAATTTTATCAACTGCTTCGTTTCCTCTCTCGCATTGACCGACAACATCAATGTCTGGAAACCCAGCCAGAAATTCTATTAATAATTCTCTTGCTAATTGTTCATCGTCAATTACCAGACAGCTTGCTTTCATATTAAATTTTAAATTTATGTTTCAAAATACTGGTTTATAATTAAAGTATTAAGCATCATGTGCTACGACAAATGGAGTTGATTGTTCCTCTTCTACAATAAAAGTTTCATTTTCTTCTACTGGTATTGAAAAACTTACCGTATAGCCATCTTCCCTCGCATGTACTCTCAACTTTGAAGATGGACCAAAAAAACTTTTTAATCGCTGATCAGTATTTTTAATTCCGACTCCACTTGAATTTCCGTCAAGATCTTTCTTTGCATTTATTCCCATACCGTCATCCTTCACTTCAAAATGCACCCATAGAGGTTTTCTCTTGATGGTTAGGCTAATTGTTCCACCTTCCTCTTTTGGAGCGATCCCATATTTAACCGCATTCTCAATGAGTGGTTGTAATATCATAGGAGGAATATTCATACCCAGCACAGTAGGATCAATAGTTTTAATAAACTTCATTCTATCTCCAAACCTTACACGCTGAATCCTCATATAGTTTTCTATAAAATCCAATTCATGGATCAGTTTTACCATTTGATCTCCATGAGAATCAAGCGCATACCTGAAAATATCGGAGAGCTGTGTAATTACCTTTCTTGCCCGTTCTTTACTTGATCCCACCAGTGTACTTATTGAATTTAGTGTATTAAATAAAAAGTGAGGATTTATTTGTGATTTCAATAACGAAAGTTGCATCTCTTTATTTTTTAATGCCAAGGCTGATTTCTCACTCTCCTTTTTCTGAAGGCCCTGAAAATAGGTAATCACATAAAAAACCCCTACTGTGATAATGTATTGCTCCTGAAACCTTAGTGATCGCCAACTGAGCATTTCAATCATGTATTCTTTCCAATGTTCAAACAAAGTAAGTCCATCAAGGTATTCTTCAAAATAATAAGCGATGGACCCCATTACAAGAAAAAAAAGAATTAGCCCTATAACATGCCCACTCACTTGTACGAGCATACTGAATCGCGCAAGTAAATGGCAATACAAAAAAACAATAATGATCATGACACAGAGCGCCTCAAAAAGGTAAAGCCCATTCCACAAAACAAAAGTGGGTCCCTTAAACAACCTCCACTCAATAATTGAGCTGATTGTAAAATTAAGTGCATACCAGATACAAATAATCAAGTAGGCTGTCTTCCAAATTTTCGGTATTCTTTCGAGAAAATTCAATTTGGGGAATTTTTAACTAAAGTTAAGGATTGTTTATCAAACGCATCTCGACAAACGCCTGAATGTCCTATTTTCGGAAATATGGCATTATTAGTCGAAATCTTGCATAAGGCATTTTAATGCTTAGTTTGCTGTTCTCCTTAATTGATAATGCACTTTGCATTATTCATATTTGAATTAATTATGGTAAAAAGACTTTTTGTAGTTCTCTTGGTTTGTCTTACGATGCAAGGTTTTGCGCAAAAGCTTACTGTATCCGGGAAAATAGTGGATGCAGAAGATAATGAGCCATTGATTTTTGCAACTATTGGGATCAAAGGGAAGCCGATTGGTACCATTTCGAATAATCAAGGAGAATTTGATTTCTACCTGCCTTCAGAATTCCGAAACGAAATCATAGTGATCAGTTACCTCGGGTATGAAAATTTTGAAACTCCGGTATGGTCAGTAACCGATAACCCTTCCCAGGTATTCAGACTAAAGCGCTCATCACTTGTTTTAGAAGAAATTAAAATTACCGACTCGCTTAGTGGCGGTGAGGTAATGGAAGTAGCGCTTGCCCGTATTGAGAAAAACTACCCAATGCAACCCTTTATTCTTGATGGTTTTTATCGAGACTTGAAAAAAGTGGGGGGTACTTACTTTGCATTGCTTGAGGCTGCTGTAAAAATTTACGATGAAGATTACCGTACCCCTCGTAATAAATTTAAGCTGAGAGAAAACGTGGCGCTGGTTGAAGTAAGAAAAAGCATTGGCTATACTAATAGATTTACAGCTTTTTTTGATCAACACAATTTACTTGAAGACCTTCTGCTTCACAACAGCGTTCGTTACAGGCAGTTCGAAGAGGTAAGTAGTTTCTTCACAAGTCTAAAAAGAATGCCCAATACCATCTACAACGATCGGGAAGTTTTTGTTGTAGAACAGACTATGCAATATTTCTTAAGAGTATATATTGATAAAAAAGATTTTTCTATTATTCGACTTGAGTTTGATATTGATTACCCTGACGAAGTGCTCTCTCGAAGAAAGAATTTATACAGTAAGTTTATTGGCGTACGAAAAATCATAGACTTTAAAGAGTATGATAACAAGATGTATCTCAACTATATTGAAGTAACCTCCCGTATCAATTGGTACGATTTCCGTACTAACGAATTAAAATTTGAAACAGAACTATATCAACAACTATTGATCAATGAGGTTGATACCGCTCCTGATTACAGAATTAGCTCTACAGAAAAAATGAAACGTTATGGATTACAGTACCAAGACAGAGCATACAACAAAAATTTTTGGGAAAATTACAACGTAATTAAAGACAGTCCGCTTGATAAAAAAATCATTGAAGACATTGAAAAGCAGGTTTTATTCGAGCAATAATTTACTTCATTGCTCATTACCCCTGTTTTAAGCGCCTCATCGTTCATTTAACAACTAAGCGATATTGAATGTAACAGCTAATACTTACTCGTTACTTTAGATTAAGTAAAAGCCAACTTAGACCAAAGAGCCCTGTGTACCAGCTACCCGGGGTTTCTTTTTTGCCATCAAGTAGCAATACTTCGTGTGCAACCAGATGGCGTATAACAACTCCTTTCTCTAAAGCATTTTGAAAAGTAGGGCGGGTCTATAAAACCAAGGATACAAGTGGTTTCTGTAATTGTGTACGATCCATTTGACTTTCAGATTTTTGAAAAAACGTAACTCAGATTGACCAAAGAATTTTCTAGACTGACTGATAAACAGCCGTAACTTCTTTAATCAAATCATCTCTGTTAATTGGTGCTACCCCCACATGTTGACAAACCAAACCTCCCCCCAGGTTTGAAAACCCTGCCACATGTTCTGAGCGTAGTCCACAGGCAACACCTAGTGCCGCAATACTCACCACGGTATCTCCGGCTCCGGAAACATCAGCTATTTCCCTTACATGTGCAGGGATGTGATGTTGACCTTCTTTACCATCAATGTAAACACCATGTTCGGAAAGTGTAACCATCACTGCATCTGCACCGAGAATTCCTTTAAGTTTTGCAACAGCTGCTTTTACCTGATTTAAATTTTCTGATTGTATATCCATTTTAAGTCCATCACGCAACTCTTTTAAGTTAGGCTTAAACAAATTAACTCCTTTATAAGCGAGAAAATTTCTCTTCTTCGGATCAACAATGGTGGGTATCCCATGTTTTTTTGCTGCGCTTATGGCGTAAGTGATCACACGCTCATTTAATACTCCTTTGTCGTAATCTTCAAAAACAACCGCTTTGCATTGAGGTAATAGCCTATCGATCATGACAAGCAATTGCATTTCCTCTTCTTCATTGGCCGGCTTGTCTGACTCATCATCAACACGCACTACATGCTGGTGACTGGCAATTACACGTGTTTTGACTGTAGTTGGACGATCCTTGCTTTTTACAATTCCCTCTGCTGAGATTTCTCTTAGTTTTAATCGATCAAAAAATTTTTCGCTGGCATCATCTTCACCCACCAAGGCACATAATAAAGGTCTTGCCCCTAATGATTTCAAATTGAGCGCTACGTTAGCTGCACCCCCCAAGCGGTAGTCTCTCTTTTTAACATTAACTATCGGTACTGGTGCCTCCGGAGAAACACGATCTACATTCCCCCAGATGTAAGCATCCAACATTACATCGCCAATGACAAGAACAGGCAGGTCCTTGAAAGAATCAAAAAATTCCTTAATCGATAGATTTGACATTGCTAATGTAAATCGGCCAGTGCAGATTTTATTCTCTTCAAAGCTTCGCGTAAATCATCAATTGAAGCCGCATAAGAAAGCCTCAAGCAATTTCCGTCTCCAAAAGCGCCACCAGGCACCAAAGATACCGCCACTTTATCGAGGATGTACAAACATAAATCACTGTCATCTTTTATAACTTTCTTTCCATCCGACTTACCAAAGTAACTACTCACATCCGGAAAAAAATAAAAAGCGCCTTCAGGTTTATTAAGTTTAATACCTGGTATCTCTTTAAGCAGTTCATACACAATTTCCCTGCGCTGCTTGTATTCTTCCACCATTTTAAAAGTTGGAGAAAGGTCTGTGCTTATCGCGGCCAATGCGGCCCGCTGTGCTATTGAACAATTGGCAGAAGTAAGTTGGCCTTGTATTTTGTTACAACCATCAGCAATCCATTTGGGAGCCGCAATATAACCCACCCTCCATCCTGTCATGGCAAAGCCTTTGGCAAAGCCGTTTACAGTTATGGTGCGCTCAAACATGCCTGGTATGGAAGCTATGCTAAAATGTTGGCCGCTGAAATTGATGTGCTCATAAATTTCATCCGCAATTACCAGTATGTTCTCATGCTTAAGTATAACCGCTGCAATGGCTTCTAATTCCTCTTTTGAAAAAACAGAGCCTGTTGGGTTACATGGTGAAGAAAACATGATGGCTCTTGTTTTTGCTGTAATGGCCTGCGCCAATTGCGCTGCTGTTGCCTTAAAATCATTTTCGATAGCACCATTTAGAAGAACAGGCGTGGCTTCTGCCAGTTGCACCAGCGCACTGTAACTTACCCAGTACGGAGAAAACACAATTACTTCATCTCCTGGATTGAACAAAGCCAAACAAGCATTTGCCAGTGATTGCTTTGCGCCATTTGACACAATGATGTTTTCTGCTTTAGCCGGGATATTGTTTTCTTTATTCA
>CAZVFM010000101.1:0-9190 GCA_964626095.1 uncultured Roseivirgaceae bacterium
CTTTATCAATACAAGATTTTTGGTTGCCGTATTTTTTATTGCTGCGTTTTTGTTGATCAACCTTATCCATAACAAAGAGAAGTATATAACCGAACAAATAAAGAACAATTCATTTTATACTTTCATCAATTTTGCCTTACCTGCTATATTGATGTTTACTACCTACTTCAGTATAAGAATTGAGCTAAGTGACTATTGGCAGTTTAATTATTACCAATCAAAACTCATTATTCAAAATGCTGAGGATGGATATCCTGATACTTATTACAATTACGACTTGTTAAGATTAAGTAAAGTCTGGATAATCAATTATACTTTGTTTTTCCTGGCTGTACTTTCTTACCTGAATATTAGTCGATTTAAAAATGGAGAATTTGCTTTTATCAATATCATTCTCAACACCCTTGCCATACTTGTCTTTTTAACACAGGGACTCTATTCACTAAGCCTGTTGCGCGATAGTTTTATGAGCCAGGCTTTAGCTGAATATTATCATCAGGGAAGTTTTCTGGTATTCATCAGGTACATCAGCTATTTATTTTTAGCGATGCTGCTTTATATTACCTACTCCTATAGTAAACAAGATTTTGTAAAGAAGAACCTGAAAATATTTTATGCCCTATTGCTTCATGTAAGTATACTCTGGGTAGCAAGCAGTGAGTTAATCAACCTGATGGACTTGTTAAAATCTGATCAATCGTACAAACTGGGACTTAGTATACTTTGGGGTGTTTACGCCTTACTACTTGTAGCAATTGGAATTTATAAGCGGGCGAAATATTTACGCGTTGGAGGAATTATTCTGTTTTCAATCACCCTGCTCAAACTCTTCCTGTACGATCTTAGTGATTTAGACAACATAGCCAAAACCATCGTATTCGTATCACTGGGAATTCTGTTACTTGTTATTTCCTTCTTGTACAACAAATACAAACATTATCTGAAAGATGAAAATTAATATTTGTGTGCTGTTTGCATATTATATAAGCTTTGCTGTAGCACTGGCCCAATCGCCAGATTTCACATATAGTCGTGAAATTACAGGCGTAGCTGAAGCTTGGCACAAAGTAGAACTGCCTGTTGATCTGTTTGAAAAGCTCAATTCAAATTTTTCTGATCTGAGAATTTTTGGAATAAGTGATACACAGGATACACTTGAGGTCCCCTATTTGGTAAAAATCCATACCGGAAAAAGCAAATCACAAGCGGCAGATTTCAAAATCATTAACAGAAGCGCAGATCCAACGGGCCATTACTTTACCTTTCAAATGAATGAAGAGATTTTGATCAATCAAATGAAACTCAACTTTGCTGATCAAAATTTTGACTGGTTGCTGAAACTGGAAGGAAGCCATGATGGAAATAATTGGCTCCGCATTCTTGATGAGTACAGAATTGTTTCCGTAAAAAATGAATTTACCGACTACAAATTCAATACGGTCAACTTTCCTGATTCGAAATACAAGTACTTTAAAATTAAAATCAACTCAATAAAGCAACCCAGGCTTGAAAATGCCCAAATAATTAAAGAAGATAAAATAGCACCAATCTTTCATCAGTATCAGACTAAATCAATAAAAATAGAAACGGATAAAAAGCAGAAACAAACCATTGTTGAGCTCACTCTTCATAAACGTGCACCGATATCTTCTGTAAAATTAGCCATTGAAAGTAACGTTGATTATTATCGTCCTGTGCTCTTTCAGTACCTGGTTGATAGCATTGCAACAGAAAAAGGATGGATACAGAATTACGCCCATTTGCATTCCGCTACCCTAAGCTCAACCGAAGAAAGCACATTCGTTTTTTCAAGTAGGCAAACTGCCAGAATAAAAATCATAATCAGCAATCATGATAACGAAGCATTAAGCATACATTCGGCAGAAGCTCTGGGTTACAAACATGATCTCATTGCACGCTTTCCAATTTCAGATCAGTTTTACTTGTATTACGGGAACTCAAGAGCAAACCATCCAAAATATGATTTGCTTCAATTTGAAAATAAAATCCCTGAGAACTTGTCACTTGTAACACTTAACGAAGAAAAATTACTCCAGTATCCAACAATAGAGGATAAAATAAAATGGTACGAACACAGCGGAGTAATGTGGAGCATCATTGGTTTGATCATCCTGCTTTTGGCTTACTTCTCAATTAGGATGATGCGAAAATGACACGTATCATTAATTTATAAGTGAAAATCTAATTACATAGTTATTACCAATAAAGCCAAAGCACGCTGCTTTATAAACTAACCTCGAATAGCGCGTTTACCAGGACAAATAAACGCAATTTTCAACCCTTCAGCGTCTTATTCTTCGCTTAACATATTTATTACTCAGGAAATGAAACTTTTCACTATCATTAACTCCGGTTAAGGCTTGGCTATGCTTGCAGAAAATCCTAAATCATCTGATACAAAGATTTTACTTGTTGTACTCCTGTATTATCTATCAGCAGAGCTGGCTTATTTTTTCTCATTTGATTTTACTCAGGAACTCCCCTTTTGGCCCCCAGCCGGATTAGCCCTTGCTATGGTAGTCTTGTTTGGCAATCGGGTATGGCCTGGGATAGCCATAGGTATGCTGGTGGTAGCCATCAAAAGCTATTGGTTCCATGCTATTGATACTGCTCAATTACAAATGGCGGTTGTAAGTATTGTTGCTGCCGGCACTACACTAGAGGCATTGAGCGGAAACCTTTTGATAAAAAAATTGATCAACAAGGTTTATCCCTTTTCAAAAACCATTTATGCGTTCTATTTCCTGTTCATTACACTTTTTATTTCATTCATTAGTTCGGGTGCAACCGTTCTGGCCATGCACCTCTCTAACATTATTGCGCCAGAGAACACCTTACTTCAATTGCTTACACTTTGGGTACGAAATATTGTAGGCATCTTATTAATAAGTCCCTTTATTCTTTCGCTGTATAAAATCAAACTTCAACAACCTTCCAAATCCAAGATCATTGAAACTCTGGTATTTGTTTCAAGCACATTGCTCATCCTTTGGCTGTTCAGCATAGATTCACTAAGTACTGTTGCCCCATTTGCACTTGCATTTATAAGCATACCTTTTTTGCTGTGGCTGGCATTCAGATTTAAGGGCATCATTGCCATTACTGGCTACCTTACTGTTTCATTGATTGCCATTTATCTTACCAGTAAAGCACAAGGACCATTTTATAACCTTGAATTTATTGGCGACAGTACCATGCTTTTGCAATTGTATATTATTGTTATTTCAACTTCAACATTAATACTTTCTGCTTCTATACATGAGCGGCAGCAAGTTCAAAAAGAACTAAAGCTTTTTAGCGAAAACCTTGAAAGCATTGTTCAAGAGCGTACCAAAGCATTGAAAGATGAAATACAAAACCGAAAAGAAATTCAGAAGAGTGTTGAGCTTACCAATGAAGAACTAAAGAAACGAAATACAGAACTAGATAATTTTGTTTATAGTGTTTCACACGATTTACGTGCACCCGTTGCTTCTATACTTGGACTTATTAACCTCGTCAAAAAAGAAAAGGATTTAAAGGAAACCAAACTCTATGTAGAACTGATAGAAAAAAGTGCCAGGCAGCAGGATTATTTTATTAGAGAAATACTGGATCAATCCAGAAACTCCAGGCTTGAATTGAAGCCTGAGCCATTAGAATTCGAACAACTTATTGAAGAGACATTTGAACAATTAGATTATTCGAACCTGAATGGGAACAAATTTAAAAAAGTAATTAATGTAGTACAGGATAGACCCTTTTACTGCGATAAATGGAGGTTAAAAGTCATACTCAATAATATCATCTCCAATTCTATACGATACAAAAATGGTAAGGATCCATTAATCAAAATTGACGCAAACATTAATAGCAATAAGCTATTTTTAAGCATTGCTGATAATGGCAAGGGCATCAGCGAGGAACACATAACCAATTTGGGTAAAATGTTTTATAGGGCCACAGATAAGGGTGCGGGTTCCGGCCTCGGTTTGTACATAGTAAAAGAAGCTGTACAAAAACTTCACGGTACACTGGCGATAGAATCAAAGGAAGGAAAAGGCACAACCGTGAGTTTTGAAATTCCGGAAGTCACTTTATAAACCTAAACCTTCTCTTCTACTCTTCCATCGGGGTATCGTGCAAATCTCCCCTTATCTCTGGGGTGTACATGTTCATAGCTGGGCCATGGCCAGCCACCAAACTGGGTTTCTCTGTAATTGGCCATCACTTGCTGTACTTCTTCCTGTGAATTAGTAACAAAGGGACCATGTTGTACTACGGGTTCGTTAATGGGTTTACCCTGAAGCAACAATAAATACGTATCCTCATCTCCGTTTTGTAATGTCACTTCTTTATCTGCAAATAATTCTATTGCCTGATGAGAAGTAAACTCCTTACCATCAATGCGTATAGATGAACCACTATAAAAATAAAGTGAGCGATTCACAACAGCAGAAGCCTCTGGCAATTTAAATGCGGCACCGGCCTCCAGGTGAATTGTCCAAATGGCCAATTCGTTTGCCGGATCAGCAGCCCATGAATCTGGCGCTGGATTGGGTGCCTTTACGTTTTCAATTTTCCCTGCCACTACCCTTACATGGGTTTTCTTTTTATTGTTGTCAGTCTTTGTAAAAACAGGAATACTATCGCTCCACAACATGGCAAAATAAGGATCGGCTTTCTTTTTTTGTCTCGGCAGATTCAACCAAATCTGAAAAAGCTCTAATGGATTTTCTTTATCCTTATGCAACAGTGGAAACATTTCACAATGCTGCACGCCTTTTCCAGCCGTCATCCACTGTACGTCACCAAAACCAAAACGACCGGCAGCACCCAATGAATCTGAATGATCAACCAAACCCTTAGTAACAATAGTTACGGTTTCAAAGCCACAATGCGGGTGTGCAGGAAAACCAGGTACTTGCTCTCCATGATACATACGCCAGCCCTCTTTATTAATCGCAAAGTCCTGCCCGATTGCCCTGCCCGCAAGTGATGCAGCCGGGCCCATTACCTCATTGCCTTTTGGATAAAAGTCTTCATGATGAACACAAAAAAGAAAGGGATCTTGTGTTTGCCAGGGGAAACCCAATGGCTTGATGGATTTTATTGCTGCCGCATTCATTTTAAAATAATTATTTGTAGCTAAACCCAAATAATCAAGTAAAAGTTTAAATAATCATGAAACTATTTAACTTTAAAATTCATACCTGACTTTATGCCATTAAATCTGCTACCTATGAAGAAACTCATTTACCTGTTCGCCCTGCTGCTGCTCATCTCAGCTTGTAAGGAACAAAAGTCATACGACATCATCTTGCGAGGTGGTAACATTTACAATGGTTCAGGTGATCCTTCCTTCATTGCCGATGTAGCCATTAATGCCGATACCATAGCATTTATAGGTGACCTTAAAAATGCCATAGGAAGGACTGAAATTAACGTGCAGGGTTTAGCAGTGGCCCCCGGTTTTATCAATATGCTCAGTTGGGCAACAGAATCTTTACTGATTGATGGGAACGCGCAATCAGACATCAGGCAAGGGGTAACCCTGGAGGTTATGGGTGAAGGATTTTCCATGGGCCCATTGAATGATCAGATGAAAGAGGATCTAAGAAAAGATGCTAAACGCTCTGGACTTGATTATGAAGTTGATTGGAATACCTTAGGTGAGTATTTAACATCATTGGAGCGTAGAGGCGTTTCGGTTAATGTGGCCTCCTTTCTTGGCGCCACCAGTGTGCGTATACATGAATTGGGTTATGAAAACAAGTTGCCCAATGAAGAAGAAATGAATCGTATGCGTACTTTGGTAAAACAGGCCATGGAAGAAGGTGCCTTAGGTATAGGTTCATCATTAATATATGCCCCGGCCAGTTACTCATCAACAGAAGAGTTGATTGAACTTTGCAAAGTAGCCTCTCAATATGGTGGCATGTACATTACCCATATGCGAAGCGAGGGGGACAATATTTTTGCTGCAGTAGATGAGACCATTCGCATAGCAAGAGAAGCAAACATACCTGCAGAAATTTATCACCTGAAAATGGCAGGTCAAAGAAACTGGAATAAACTTGATTCTGTAATCAGTAGGATTGAACGTGCCAATAAAGAAGGTTTACGTATTACTACAGATATGTACACCTACCCTGCAGGTGCCACCGGACTGGATGCGGCCATGCCGACCTGGTTACAGGAAGGAGGAATAAACGCATGGATAGCACGCATGAGAAATCCGGAGCTGAGAAAAAAGGCTTTGGATGAAATGCGCAAACCTTCCGATTCATGGGAAAATCTTATGCACCTGGCGGGTGATCCGTCAAAGGTACTTTTAGTAGGATTTACAAACGACTCGCTGAAGCAATACACTGGCATGACTTTGAAAGAAGTAGCCGACATACATAAAAAAAGCCCTGAAGAAACTGCCATGGACCTGGTATGTACAGACAGCACCAGGGTCGGTACGGTATATTTTTTAATGAGTGAAGAAAACATTAAAAGACAAATTGCTTTGCCCTATATGAGCTTTGGTTCAGATGCCGAAGCATCAGCTACAGAAGGTTGGTTTCTGAAATATAATACGCACCCACGTGCGTATGGTAACTTTGCAAGACTGCTTGGAAAATATGTTCGCGATGAAAAAGTGATTAGTCTGGAAGAAGCTATTTATAAATTGACTGCTCTCCCTGCAAAAAATTTAGGTATACAGAAGCGCGGAAGTCTTAGCCCGGGCTATTTTGCTGATATAGCCATCTTCGATCCTGAAAAAATAGAAGACCATGCTACATTTGAAAACCCGCACCAATACAGCACAGGAATGATACATGTTTTTGTTAATGGTCAGCAGGTACTCAATGAAGGAGAGCATACTCAGGCAAGACCCGGTCGTGTAGTAAGAGGTCCGGGCTGGGCAAAATAAACTTAAATTGAATTTATTCTTTAATTGAATAAAGCATTATGCCTAACTATCTCCAAGCGATTGTATGAACAAAACACTATTACTGACAGATGGAGAATATGAAATCTGGAAATATGAAGGCGTGCCCGAAGCAGTCCATGAATTTTTCAAGCAGGTAAATTGGGGAAGTGAAGGAGCAGTTTACGAGCGCATTAACATCACTGAGCTGATTCCGCAATTACACCAGGCACACTTGGTAACCGTACAAAAGGGAGAGGTTATTCATGCAACAGCCATCTTTTGCCGATCTGAAGTAAGCATTGAAGGTGAAATATTTACCTGTGAATATATCCGCTATTTTGCCGCATCAAAGGAAATACAAGGCAGAAAGCTCGTCAAGTACTATGCAGGCAAGGTGATGGAGAATGTGCGCAATGAAGGAAGTGGAAAAACAATTTTTATTGGCTGTGTCGAAAAAGGAAACATACGTTCATACAAAGTAGTTGAGAATGCGGGTTATAAACGTATTGGTTTTTTAACCGTCAATGCCTTTAGCCGCTTCTTTCCTAAAATAGATCAACGTGTAACACATATCAAGACAAAAGCAGAACAGCAGCAGGTTTTAGCTTTACTGAAAGATCAATACAGGCATCATTCACTTGTACATTTTAATTATGTATTTCTTAATGACAATTACTTTGTGATCAGAGATGGAGATGAAATACTGGCTGGCTGCCAGTTTCACAGGGTAAACTGGGTAATTAATCGTATGCCGGGCCTGTCGGGTAAAATTATTATCAATGTATTGCCTCATCTCCCATTGATGAACCGGCTTTTCAATCCAAAGAAATTTGAATTCCTCGCTTTTGAAGGAATTTACTTTAAGCAAGGCCATGAACCTGCTTTATTAAAATTGTTTGAATCACTATTGGCCAAAGAAAACTTATACTCCGCGTTATTTTGGATGGGCAATACTTGTCCGTATCATAAAAGTTTAATGAAAAACGGACAGCTAGGAATGCTTCATTCCTTCGTAAAGGATTCGGGCGCTATGGTAATGGCCTCCTACAGTAACCTGAGCGATCAAGAAATTAAGTCAATTGAATCTAATCCTATGTTTGCCTCTGGATTCGATTACATATAAAAAACACGTTGCTCAATTCATTTTAATAAACTATCATGTCAAGAAATAATAAACAAACATTTATGAAAATCCATTCTTACTTTTTACTTCTTGTATGCATTTCGTCTGCTGCATTTGGGCAAACCAATGAATTAACTGTTAAAAAAATCATGCAAGATCCGAAAACCTGGATCGGCACCTCTCCTTCCGCTGCATACTGGTCAGAAGATGGAAAGACACTCTACTTTAACTGGAATCCGGAAGCCAATCCCGGAGATTCTCTTTACAAAGTTCCTGCGGCCGGAGGTGTGCCTGTAAAAGTTAGTTTGAGCGAACGAAAGGTCATGCCATCGCGAGGCGGCAATTACAATAAAGCCAAAACACAAAAAGTGTACAGCCAGAATGGTGATATATTTTTATATGATACCAAACTGAATAAGTCTACGCAGCTTACCAATACCATAGGCACGGAGGGCTCCCCTGCTTTTACAGCAGATGGAAAAAGCATCACTTTCATTTCAGATAATAATTTATTTCTGATGAACCTTGCTGATGGTTCTTTGAGACAAATGACAGATTTCAGACAAGGTGCAGAAAGAAAAGAAAGAAAAAAGTCGGATCAGGATAATTGGCTGGAAAATGACAACATTTCGCTTATTGAAGTTTTGCAAGAGAGAAAAGAAAGATCGGAACAACGCACAGCATACAATAAACTGCTTGAGGTAAAGCGTCCCAAGAACTTCATGCTCGATGGCCGCTTTGTTGGAAACATTGCGCTTAGTCCGAAGCAGGACTACATCACTTTTACTTTAACAAAACGTGCTGAAAACACTAATACCGAAGTACCTAACTATGTTGCCCAATCCGGTTATACCGAAAATCTGAATGCAAGAGCTAAAGTGGGCAGCACTGTAAACGATCAGCTCATGGGAATTTATAATCTCGCCAAAGACAGCATTTACTTTTTAAAGGTTGATGATCTACCCGGACTCGATCAACAACCTGAATTCAAAAAGGATTATCCATCAGAAACCAAAGCAGCCAAACGTGGTGTCATCACGCAGGCGCCTGTTTGGTCGGAAGATGGCAACCATCTTGTGACCAACATCCGCTCGAAAGACAATAAAGATCGCTGGATTGTTTTGATAGATCCGCAAAACGCCAGC
>CAZVFM010000102.1:0-9125 GCA_964626095.1 uncultured Roseivirgaceae bacterium
CTCTGATAAATTACAATACATATGTACTATTTTTCAAAGAAACCTCCAATTTGCGGGTATTAAAGATCGACTGGAACATCAGTAATATCTGTCCTCCATAAAATCTGGATTGTAGTGATTATAACCGTTTATTGCGCGGAGAACTCGATTCAAATAAATAAAACCTAATTTTTCGCCCTTTTCCTTCTATTGATTTAACTTAGAAACACTATTTGTACCCTATATACCTATGAGCATGAAATCCAAAAACAAACTAAGCAGAAGAAAATTTTTGCAGGCTGGAGGTTTAGCAGCTTTGGGCTTTTCCATTATGCCCCGCCATGTTTTGGGCAAAGGATTTATTGCACCGAGCGATACCCTATATATAGCAGGTATAGGCGCAGGAGGTAAAGGTACGAGCGACCTTACAGGTTTTGCTGCCAGCGAACATGCACGCATTGTTGCTTTTGCTGATGTTGATGTTAACATGGCTGCCAAATCAAAAGAAAATTTCCCCAAGGCAAAGTTCTTTTACGACTTCCGCGAGATGCTTGAAAAAGAACACAAAGGTATTGATGCTGTAAGTGTTTCCACACCTGATCATACGCATGCGGTAGCAGCAATGGCTGCCATGCAACTGGGCAAGCACGTGTATGTTCAAAAACCCCTTACCTATAGCATTTACGAATCGCGTATGCTTACAGAAGCTGCAAAAAAATACAGGGTAGTTACGCAAATGGGTAACCAGCACGCTTCGGATGAACCCGTTCGCATTATGCAAGAATGGATTGCTGCGGGGCTTATTGGTGACGTAACCCGTGTACATGCATGGACCAACAGGCCGGTATGGCCGCAGGGTGTACCTACTCCATCCGGCAATCATCAAGTTCCGGAAGCATTAAACTGGGACCTTTGGCTGGGCCCAGCTGCCTATACGCCATATAACCCCGCCTACCATCCATTCAACTGGAGGGGCTGGTGGCCATACGGCACGGGCGCATTGGGCGATATGGCATGTCATATCCTTGACCCCGTATTCAGAACTTTGCCTATAGACTTCCCTACTGAAGTAGAGTGTAGCACAACTACCGTGTGGGAAGGGTTTTTTAAAGAAGCTGATTATCCGGAAAGCTGTCCGGCCTCATCTATTATACACCTGAAATTCCCTCGAAAAGATGGTAAAGGCGATGTAAAGCTCACCTGGATGGATGGAGGTTTGCTTCCCGAACGACCCGATGAACTTAAACCCGATGAAGCCCTGGGGGATTGGAATGGCGGACTAATTTTCGAAGGCACAAAAGGCAAAATGATGGGTAATTACTTGACTAAACCAGTATTGTTGCCAACCAGTAAAATGGAAGAAGTCAGCTTGCCTGCGCAAACTTTGCCTCGTGTACCTGAAGGACATTATGTGCAATGGGTAAATGCGTGTATGAAGGGTTATGATGAAGGTGCAGGATTGGTAAGTTCTCCTTTTGATTATGCAGGACCTTTTACCGAAGCCGTGTTGATGGGTAATCTTGCACTGCGCAGTTACCAAATGAAGGTAAAAGATAGTCGCGGAAGAGATACTTATCCCGGACGAAAAAAATTGCTCTGGGATGCTAAAAATATGCGCATTACCAATTTTGAAGAAGCCAATCAATTTGTGAAACGCGAGTATAGAGAAGGCTGGAAACTTTAGGAGTATTTTTTAAAGGTCATTATCCCGAGTAACTGCCCTACTTCAATTCAAAGCACTTTTGGAAAAATGATTAAATTTGGGCTTTTGAATTACAATGGTCCTTTTTAACAAAATCAACGGGAAAGTCCTGAAAGACAACATGCTGAGAAGCAGGGAAATCAGGATAACGCTCTCCTTTTATAAGTATCACCAGATAAGCGATCCACAGCAGTTCAGGGATGAACTTTTCAAAGAATGGATGTCATTGGATGTACTGGGTCGCACCTACATCGCTGAAGAGGGAATTAATGCACAAATCAGTGTCCCTCAATCAAAATTCAGTGCGTTCAAAAAGCATCTCTATGCTATTCCATTCATGAATGGAACCAGATTGAACATAGCCATTGAAGACAACGGTAAATCCTTCTTCAAACTCAAGGTTCAGGTTAAACCAAAAATACTGGCGGATGGGCTAAACGACAAAACCTTTGATGTAACCAATAGCGGTAAACATCTTAAAGCAAAAGAATTCAATGAACTTACAAATAGTGATGATGCTGTAATCATTGATATGCGCAATCATTATGAAAGTGAAGTAGGACACTTCAAAGGAGCCATCACACCAGATGTAGATACTTTTAGAGATTCATTGCCTGTAGTAGAAGATATTCTTAAACCATATAAAGACAAGAATATAATAATGTATTGCACCGGTGGTATACGTTGCGAAAAAGCAAGTGCCTGGTTTAAACATCGTGGTTTCAAGAATGTATTTCAATTAGAGGGCGGCATTATTGAATACGCAAGGCAAGTGCAAGAAGAAGGATTAGATAATAAATTTATTGGAAAAAATTTCGTGTTTGATGAGAGATTGGGCGAAAGAATTTCAAATGAAGTGATTAGCCACTGTCACCAGTGCGGAACCTTGTGTGATACACATACCAATTGCAAAAATGATGGCTGTCATTTACTTTTTATTCAGTGTGAAAATTGCAGAGAAAAATACAATGGCTGTTGCTCCAGCGATTGTGCGACAATCATTAAGTTACCTGAAGAACAACAAAGAGAAATAAGAAAAGGAATTAACAAAGGAAGACAGGTCTTCAAAAAAGGAAGAGCAGGACATTTAATTGAGAACCTTAAACAGCATTCATGACGATACGCATCGGTATCATCAACGTATCAGATCGTGCGAGTAAAGGAATTTATGAAGACATTCCCGGCAAAGCCATCATTTCTACGTTGCAAGAATACATTAAAAGCTCTTGGGAAAACGAGTATGCCGTAATTCCCGATGAACAAGAACAGATTGAAAAAAAAATAATTGAAATGGCAGACGAAAAACACTGCTGTTTAATCATCACCAGCGGAGGCACCGGACCGGCTTTGCGCGATGTTACCCCAGAAGCAACAGCAGCTGTTTGCCATAAAATGATGCCCGGCTTCGGTGAATTAATGCGTGCTGAGAGCCTAAAGTATGTACCTACTGCCATACTATCCAGGCAAACTGCAGGCATCAGAAGCAAAACTTTAATTGTAAATTTACCCGGGAAGCCAAAGGCTATCCGGCAATGTTTGGATGCTGTTTTTCCTGCAATTCCTTATTGTATTGACCTTTTGGAGGGTCCCCGTATAGAATGTAATGAAGAAGTAATGAAACCTTTTCGTCCTAAAAGTGATTAAAAAAGAGTTATGGCGCGTATAAAATACTATTACGACACAGAAACCTGCAAATACGAACGTATTAAAACAAAGACCAGTGATGTTATACTTAATGCATTGGGTTTGTTATCGTTGGTACTTGCGCTTGCAGTGAGCTTACTGATTCTCTACACCAGTTATTTTGAATCACCCAAAGAACTTTTGCTTAAAAATGAGGTAAAGGAAATGGAGTTCTACTATGAAAAACTGAGCGATGAAGTAATTAAGATGAGAGAAATTCTCACCTCACTTGAATACCGTGACGATAATATCTATCGACAGGTACTGGGCGCAGAGCCCATAGAAAAAAGTATTCGCGATGCGGGTGCAGGTGGTTCTGAACGCTATGCCGATATTAGAAATAAGAAGTTTGCAAGCAAAAATCTTATCATTGGTATAAGCGAAGATGTAGATAAACTGAGGCGTAAAATTTATATCGAATCAAAATCTCATGACGAGATCATTGAATTGGCTGAAGGCAAAGAAAAAATGTTTGCCGCCATCCCAGCCATTCAACCGATTTCGAACCAGGAATTGTACCGATTAGCTTCAGGATTTGGTATGCGCACCCACCCGGTTTATAAAGTAAAGAAAATGCATACGGGTATAGACTTTGCCGCCCCTACCGGCACACCAGTTTATGCTACTGCAGATGGAAAAGTAATTACAGTTAAAGTACGATTTAGTGGATATGGAAAAACAATTGAAATAGATCACGGATTCGGTTACGTTACCAGGTTTGCACACCTCCATGATTTTAATGTAAAAGAAGGACAGCAGGTAAAGCGTGGTGAACTTATAGGTTATGTTGGCAACACTGGCTTATCAACGGCACCACACTTACACTACGAAGTATTACTAAATCGTAAACCAATTAACCCTGTTCACTATTTCTTCAATGACCTAAGCCCTGTAGAATATGAAAAGATACTTGAGCTGGCTTCAATTGAAAACATGTCGTTAGGTATGTAATTACAATAATCATGACTTTTAAAAAATGGTTTGTGTATACACAAACCATTTTTTAATTAAAGGAAAAAGAGAACAAATACGAAGCACCGGAAAACATTTCTTTAGTTCCTCGAAAGTAAATTGTTTGGTTTAACAATGGAATTTAGTAGATTTATCCATATACAACATTGTCCAAAAATGTATTAAATATTGATTACAATGGAAAATATGGATTTTAAAATAAGTTTTAAAACAGTTTGGGTTTTAGTCGTTGGAAATATTTTACTAACAATCATTGCAGTATTTGCTAAAATTCAGCATTGGGAATTCTCTCAATTGCTCCTAACTGTATCGCTCATACTTTTCTTTTCTTCCTGGATAATTACTTTCAGTGACATAGTAAGCACTAAAATTTATCACAAAAAATTTTGGATACTCTACATGTTTGTCTTTCCCAGCATTACACCTTTGATATATTTAGTTCAACGAAAAAGATTGATATATCTTGGAACAAAATTATTGTAATAAAAACTTCAGTCATGGCAGCTTATGTAATTGTTGATGTTACGGTAAACGATCCGGTTGAATACGAAACCTACAAAAAACTAACCCCGGCAGCAGTTGCCGCATTCGAAGGAAAGTTTATTGTTCGTGGCGGAAAATCAGAAACAGTTGAAGGCACCTGGCAACCACAACGTGTAGTGGTGCTTGAGTTCCCTAGTTATGAGCGAGCCAAAGAATGGTGGGTTTCAGAAACCTATACCAAGGCCAAATTGATTCGTCAAAGGGCAGCCAGCACGCAAATGATTGTGGTTGAGGGTGTTTAAAATTCAATCTCAGTAGCATACATTTTATTGTTCAATGCCTACTTGAGGATAATGCACTGTTTGTTTTAGCGCAGCATAATCTCAATAAACACTCAGTATCTTAAAGGAATAATACTATATTGGCAATTGAAATATTTCCAAGATGAAGAAGTGTCTCTTTGTTTTTTTTGCAGTAGTTACAATCATCAATCAAGCACATTCACAAGGATGCAGTGATGCGGGTTTCTGTACCATGGGTGCCATGCGCCCCGATCAACCCTTCAATAAAAAGATCAACTTTAAATTGAGGTCAATGGAATTCAGTTATTATCAGGGCAAGACACCCGTCTCTCCTACTATTACTGTATTGACTGCAGACTTAAATTTTGGTATTACAGAAAAAACTTTCTTTCAGCTAAAATTACCCTATCACATGGTAAAAGGTAGTTTTGGAAAAACCAGTGGCATGGGTGATATATCGTTGTGTCTTACACAAAATATTTTCAACTCAGAGAAATTTGATGTTAATCTTTCACTAGGCACCAAAATTCCCAGTAATGATTCAAATCTGGAAAATGAAGGGAGGCCACTTCCTATGTATTACCAAACAAGTCTTGGTACATACGATTTCATTTCGGGAATTTCTTTAATCAACCGCAAGTGGTTGTTTGCAACAGGCATACAAATCCCATTTAATCAAAATAATAATCAGTTTAGCCACGATACCTGGCCAGACTATCCTGACCAGAGTTACGTTCAACGAAATAGTGAAGGCTTAGAATTAAAAAGGGGAACTGATGTGATGCTCCGCGTAGAACGCAACTTTAGGTTATCAAAATTTAATTTTACAACAGGCCTTCTTCCTATCTACCGCATCACTATGGATGAAATAACAGATAAGGACAGTGGGGAACGCATTAAAATACCTGAAACTACCGGTTTGGCATTATCATTAATAAATTCTGTGGGTTATAATATCGATGTTAAATCTGGTATAAAAGCGTTATTTGGAGTAGCCCTTGTGCAACGAAAGAAAAATCCTGATGGGCTTACACGAGACAGTGTATTTTCGCTTAGCTATTACTACAGATTCTGATGAAACAACTTATTCTACTTTCTCTTCTTATCACTTTTTTAATTCAGTCAGATACATTTGCCCAAAATAAAATAATTGATGAACTACAAAAATACATTAGTGATGCTGAATACAACAAAGCCAATGATCTGATAGCCTCGCATCAGGCAAGTACGAATGAAGAAAATGTTTTAATAAAAAATCTGCATGCTGAGATATTAATCAGACAGGGGCAACTTGATCAGGCAGGTACACTACTTCAGCAAATAAGAGAACTTACCCCCTTGTTAGCAAATCCAGACAGGCTGGAAGCGATAACCTATACCAATATTGGTTTTCTACAACTCAATTTAGGAAGACCTGATTTAGCTACCGATAATTTACAACTTGCTATTGACATTTTTGAAAAATCAGGCGCTGGTACTAACGCTGACGCTGCAAGAGCACTTTCTTTTTTAGGCGTTGTGTACTTTTCAACAGGAAAATACAACCAAGCATTATCACACCAAGAACGATCACTTGAAATCAGAAAAAATATTTTTGGTGATTTGCATGAATCTGTCGCTGCTTCCTATAACGACTTAGGTTTGGTTTACAGTCAGGTAAACCCAGATCAGGCACTCTATTATTATGAATTGGCACTTGGTATCTACAAAAATATTTATGCAGATGACAATCCAAGAATCGCTCAAGCAAACACAAACATTGGCGTTATCTACAGCAAGCTAGAATTGTATGGTGATGCAATAATAAATTTTGAAGCTGCACTGAACACGTGGAATAAGATTTATACAAATGCACACCCTAATAAAGCATTTGTCCTATCAAACTTGGGGCGGACTAATAATTCCATGGGCAACAGAGTGGCAGCACTTGAGTATTATCAACAGGCACTAGAAATATACAAAAGTACTTACGGGTCAAAACATCCGGATATTGCCCAGACTTATAATAATATTGCCAGCCTGAAAATGAGCAATCAAAAATGGGAGGAAGCTATAATCGATTTACAATCAGCAATAATTGCTAATGTTCCAACTTTCGAAAATAAAGATACCAATGTAAACCCCGCCATTGATCAATTCTATAATGGTAATGCATTGTTGTATTCCTTACTCTATAAGGCAAATGCCTTTGAGGCCAATCATTACAACAAAACAATGAGGTTTAGCGACCTTGAAAAAGCTCTCGGCTCTTTACAGTCATGTGATACCCTAATTGAAAAACTTAGAAGACAAAGCAGCAACGAAAATGATAAGCTGGCTATCGGAGCAATTGCATCAGAGGTGTATGAAGTGGGTGTGCGCCTCAGCAAAGCGATGAGTGAAATTACCTGGAAGTCAAAAATCTATAGAGAACAATCATTTTATTTCGCAGAAAAAAGTAAGTCGGCAGTATTGCTTGATGCCATTTCCGAATCAGAGGCTAAATCTTTCGCTAATATTCCAGAAGAATTAATAGAAGAAGAAAAATCATTAAAAGCCACCATAGCATTTTGTGCACAACGATTGGCCGAAAAACCAGATGAAGCCGAAGAAAAAGCCCTACGCGAGGCCTACTTTGACTTAAATAGAGATTATGAAGCTTTTGTAAGGAAGCTTGAAAGTGAATACCCCGATTATTTTAATCTGAAGTTCAATACTGTAGCTCCTTCAGTTCCTTTAATTCAGGAGAAACTGGGATCAGATAAAGCACTTATCAGCTATTTTGTTGCCGAAAAAGAGCAACGGCTCTATATCTATCTGGTTACCAATAAAAAATTTTACATTGAAAGTAAACCCATTGATGCAAATTTTGAACGCTACCTTGTTGGCTTTAGAAATAGTATTTTTTACCAAAACAAGGAGATTTACTTACTCACTGCCCACGATCTACACCAATTATTGATTCCTAAAAAAATACCGGCTAATGTCAAAGAACTTGTAATTATTCCGACCGGCAGATTGGGTACTATACCTTTTGAAGCACTTGTAAGTAAAAAAATAATTGATACAGACGTATCATTTAAAGAATTCCCCTACCTCGTTAACCGTTTCAGTATTACCTATGAGTTTGCTTCTACCCTACTTTTGCAGGAAAAGAAATTTAAAGAGTTATCTGGTGCCAATGTCCTATTATGTGCACCTGTAACTTTTACTGCCAACCCCTTCTTGCCACAACTTCCAGGAACAGAAGCCGAGGTAAAGCGTATTGAAGAATTGTTTAACCAAAATCAATACACTAGTAATTCTCTTAAATTCGATGAAGCTTCAGAAGACAGACTTAAAAGCAAAGACTTAAAGCAATATAGGCTTTTGCACTTCGCCACACATGGCATTGTTGACGAAGTAAATCCGGAACTTTCGCGTATATTTTTAAATGCTGACCCATCTTCAGGAGAGGATGGTAACCTATTCTCAGGTGAGATATACAATTTAGAACTTGACGCAGAACTTGTGGTACTAAGTGCCTGCCAGACCGGTCTTGGTAAAGTATCAAAAGGTGAAGGTGTAATTGGTTTATCACGGGCCTTGGTATATGCAGGTGCCCGAAAATTAATTGTTTCTTATTGGAGTGTCTCCGATCAATCAACTGCCGAATTGATGATGGGTTTTTATGAATACATAATCAAAAATAAAAACCTGAATGAAAGCTCTGAACCTTTGCGTGAAGCAAAATTGGATTTGATTAAAGGTGGCGATTTCGCTGATCCTTATTTCTGGGCCCCCTTTATCTTAATAGGATTCTAAGCAAATCTATAAACGACCTAAACATTTTATTCCAGTACGGGTTCCTTTTCCTTCATCTTATGATAGGTACCTCTGCCGTTTAATTTAGAAGTAGGTGAACCATTATGCGAAATGGTTTTTCTACTATTAGCAGATTTATTTTTTGATCTTGCAGTTTTGACTTTTATTGATTTGGCTCTTTTGTCACGAGTCTTCGCTTTTTGTGCCTTCTTTTTGGCTTT
>CAZVFM010000103.1:0-9061 GCA_964626095.1 uncultured Roseivirgaceae bacterium
ACGATCAAAGTCCTTCTGAAAGATTCTATACACCACTTAACCCAAGGTACATGGGCCGTTCGTTACCAGATATGTACGTGATTGAGATTCACGCGAATATTCTCAATATGATTTTAACTGGGCAGTATATTGATCATTATATTTATATAGAGCGTTTCCTTGATATTACTGTATTGATTTTGATGGTTTGGTTTTTTCATTACCTCTATAACAAGAGTGAGGAGAACTATCCTCTCACTTCTATAATTGTATCTTTGATAGCCATAAACATGATGGTAATGATCCCTTTATTGATTTATCATTTCTATTCAGTAAAAATTGATTTAAGGTATGGTATTTTCTACCTCATTTTTGCCCCAGACTTATTTGAGGTGCTCTATCCTAAAATAAAAAAAAGGTGGAAGCTTGTCGGAGAAAAGTAAGCGTTTAAGCGTGTGCCAAATTCGGCTGATGAACCATTTCCAGTTCAGGGGCTTTGCCCAATTCTTTTAAAAGTTTAGCATGGCTTACAAGTGCACCGATAAAAGTAGGTTCGTTTTTATAAGGCAGGCCGTACTCTTTGGCAGTTTGCTTTACAATTTTTGATATGTCGCGATAATGCACATGGCATACATGTGGGAACAAGTGATGTTCAACCTGATAATTTAAACCACCAACATACCAGGAAAGCAAGCGGTTGTTGTTTGCAAAATTGGTTGTTGTGCGCAATTGATGTATGGCCCAAACATCTTCAAGGTTACCTTCATTGTCTGGTTCAGGATATTCGGTTCCATCTATCACGTGTGCAGGTTGGAATATAATAGCAAGTATGAACCCGGCAATGTAGTGCATGGTAAGAAATCCCATAGCCACTTGCCACCAAAGTAAGTCAGTTAATAAAACTGGAACCACAAACATGTAGCCTATATAAAACAACTTAGTAAAAATCAGAATAGTCCATTCTTTGGCGACCGTTGTTTTCTGCCTTTTAACCAATCCGTCTTTTTGATATTGAATAAGTCGTTTAAAATCTTTTACAATTATCCAGACAATGGTCATGAGCCCGTATAGAAACCATGCGTATATATGCTGAAATCTGTGTAAGTAATGACGCTTAGAATAGGGGGACATACGCAATACACCGCGAGGACTTATATCTTCATCCGCATCGAAAACATTTGTGTACGTATGGTGCAATACATTATGTTGAACCTTCCAATTAAAGGCATTAGCCCCAACTAAATTTAAAGAGTAACCGAGTAAATCATTTATCCATGGTTTGGTTGAATAGGCCCCGTGATTAGCATCGTGCATAATGGATAAACCAATACCAGCTACACCAAAACCCATGATAACATAGAGTCCAAAAATATTCAAAGTACCCGTTACAACTCCGGTTATGATAAGCGCATACGGAATAAAGTACATGGCGAACATGAAAATGGTCTTGAAAACCATGGATGCATTGGCATGTTTGCTGATTTTATTGGTTTTAAAGTAATCGTTAACGCGTTTATTGAGGGTAGCAAAAAAATCTTGCTGTCCTTTCGGAAACTTAATAGATGAAGCGCGACTCATAGACTTACAAAATTCATGGAAAAATGGCAATTATTCAAAAAAATAGCGTGAATAACCTTGCAAAGTTAGCCACTTTGAGTTTTGCAACAATCGTTAGTAGACTATTTATTTGATTTACAGTAGAAATGGCCTAAATAGACTCTAAGCGGAAGAATATAACGAATTATTAATTTTATTAAGAGAATTCTGCAATTATGGTTTTTCCTCCAGTGGTTTTGTCTCCCACTTTTATATTGACCTTGGCATCCAATGGCAAAAACAGGTCCACTCTTGATCCGAATTTGATGAAACCAAACTCCTGACCTTGTTCAAGGCGCTGTCCTTCTTTAACATAACACTTGATTCTCCTGGCCAGTGCACCGGCAATTTGCCTGAAGAGGATTTCTTTTCCACTTTCAAGTTTAGTAACAACGGTTGTTCGTTCGTTTTCGGTACTTGACTTGGGGTGCCAGGCAACTAAATATTTTCCGGGATGATATTTATAATATGATATGGTGCCACCAACCGGCATACGGTTCACATGAACGTTCACCGGTGACATGAATATGGAAATTTGTTTACGACTTTCATTCAAATATTCTGTCTCATGGGTTTCCTCAATCACCACCACTTTACCATCGGCAGGAGCCAAAATATACTTGGGGTCTTTTTGAACTTTTACTGCTGGGTTTCTAAAAAACTGTAAGATCAATAAGTAAAATAGTATGCTTGCACCAACAACAATATTTAGAATTATTCTTTCTTCCGGAAAGAAATAACTAACAGCATAGTTAATTCCAAAAAGAATGATTAGCGATACAAATAAAAGAATACGCCCCTCTCTGTGAATGTTCATGCAATCATGTGTTATTAAAAAAGAAACAGCAGGTTAATGCTGTTTCAAATTTAATGTGAAATATGGATTATTCTTAAAATCCGCCCCTGTACTTGTAAGTTTTTGCTACTTTATCGATGGCCACAATATAGGCGGCTATTCTCATGGATACATCATAATGCTGGGCGGTTTTATAAACACTATTAAATGCATCTTTCATGATACGGTCGCTTCTGCGATTCACACGATCGGCAGTCCACTTGTAACCCAACCTGTTTTGTACCCATTCAAAGTAAGAGACAGTAACTCCACCAGCATTAGCTAATATATCGGGTACTACCATAATGCCCTTATCGTTGATGATCTTATCGGCCTTGGATGAGGTGGGTCCGTTAGCACCTTCTACAATCAGTTTTGCCTGTATGTTTGGAGCGTTTTGTGAATTGATTACATCCTCTGTGGCTGCGGGTACAAGCACATCTACTTTTACAGTGAGTAGTTCTTCACCATTAATTTTTTCAGCACCTTTGAATCCATCCAAACTTCCTTTATTGCTGTCGCGATAAGCGATGGCTTCACTTACATTTATTCCGCCTTCATTGTAATAGGCTCCGGAAATATCACTCACGGCAACTATCTTCAATCCTCTTTCTTCCAATAAGCGCGCAGCCCAAGAACCCACATTGCCAAATCCCTGTACTGCACAAGTTGCATTGTATGGATTGATCTTTAATTTTTCCATTGCTGCCAATGCCGAAACCATTACGCCTCTGCCGGTTGCTTCAGTTCTTCCTAAAGAGCCGCCCAGTACCAATGGCTTACCTGTAACAACTCCATTTACGGTCATGCCCTGTGTGCGCGAAAACTCGTCCATTAACCAGGCCATTTCTCTTGGGCCAGTGCCCATGTCGGGGGCTGGAATATCTCTATCGGGACCGAATACATCAATCAATGCAGAAGTATAAGCACGCACCAGGCGTTCAATTTCACCGGCCGACATTTCTCTTGGGTTACATGTTACTCCACCCTTACCACCACCATAAGGAATATCTACCACCGCGCATTTCCAAGTCATCCAGGCAGCTAATGCCTTTACTTCATCAAGATTCACATGTGGGTCAAAGCGAATACCTCCTTTGGAAGGACCAAGGATGTTTGAATGCACTACCCGGTAACCTTCAAACACACGAATAGATCCATCATCCATTGTAATGGGTAGAGATACTATTACCTGTTTTGCAGGTGTTTTTAATACGTTGTAAACCTCTTCTTCTAATCCTAAAATTTGAGATGCCACATGAAATCGTGACATCATTGCTTCAAATGGATTTTCTTTGTCCTTAATGGGGGCAGGTTCTATATAAGCCATAAATATTCGCTAATAACTCGTTTAAAACGATTGCAAATTTAGCAGTTTATATGCGTGTTCCTTTTATATCTCACAAAAGATTTTGAAAGTGCTATGCCTAAGCGCACTTTAAATCAGAATGCTTAATGAAATAACTTGAGAAAGGGTACGAAGAAGGGGGCGGAAAGGAGTAATCCATCGAAGCGATCAAGGAAACCGCCATGGCCGGGAAGTGTGTCTCCCGAATCTTTGATTTCTATACTTCTTTTTAATAGCGACTCCACAAGGTCGCCATAAATACCGCCCACGATTACCAATGCGGTAATTATCAACCATTGCCATTCTGGTATAATGTCAAAATTTTGACTAATCATATAACCAAATCCAAAGGCAAGAACAGCGCCTCCTACGGCTCCTTCCCATGATTTCTTCGGAGAGATACGCTCAAATAGTTTACGTCTACCGTAACGCACACCGGCAAAATAAGCACCACTGTCGCTAGCCCATAAAATAAGCAGTACACCCAGTATAATTTCGTAATTATAGTTGCCATTATAAAAAGCAGCAATATTTAGAAGGGAGAAAGGAACCGCCACGTAGAATATTCCTAAAAATGTAAAAGCGATATTAGTAAAAGGTTTGCGTTCAAATTTTTTGTAGAGCTTTATCATAAAAATGCATGACAGCACCGGAAAAATTAAAAGATAATACTCGTAAGGCAACATGCCTTTTTCAATAAAGAATGATAAACTGAAAATTAATAAACCTGAAAATGTACCAAAGGTTTTCAGGGGGATCATTCCATCCAAACCTGACAAACGATAAAATTCTAACTGTGTAAAAAAACAGATCACCATAAATACAATGAAGTAAGTCCACGGCCCATACCATGTGCCAAGCATAATAATGGCGGCACCAATCAATGCAGTTATAATTCTTTGTGTAAGGTTATTGTATTTATTTAATATCGATGTCATTTTCTATTGTCTTAAGCACAGCGATCACCTCTTCTGAGGAAACCCGGATTTCGTGATATCCAAAATTTGTGTAAGATGAATCTTTTTTGTTTATGATCACGGGACTAAAACCTTTTTCTTCGAGTATAGACCTCACCATTTCAGCCTGATACAGATGTTCTGATTTATAAACAACTTGCCAGTTAGACATTAGATTGGGATGTGTTCAGATTTTTTTTCAGGTAAGATAAAAGCAAAAAAGTTATGATGGCAAATGCAGCCACATAATACCATGGGGCGGATTCTGATGATTCAATATCGAATTCAAAATAACCCAACTGGTGAAGGTAAAGCATGATTACCGTGAAGCCATTATTTACAAAATGTGCAAGTATGGGTAGCCATAAATTTCCTGACCAGGCATACAGATAGCCAAAAAGTGCCCCCAATAACATTCGCGGAACAAAACCAAAAAACTGCATGTGTATCGCGCTGAACAAAATAGCGCTTAGCCAAATGGCGAGGTGCATGTTGCCGGTTCCTCTTTGCAATTCCTTTTGGATCATCCCTCTGAAAACCAATTCTTCACCAATGGCAGGGATGATGGCAATAATGACAAAACCAAATAGAAACTGAAAGTGCGAATCGAAAGTGGTCATCATTTTAGTGAGTACCATTGCCATGTCTTCACGTTCGCGAGCCCAGGCTTCAAAATCTTTTAAGAAATCAGGAAAGACTACATTTTGATTCCATTCAATAAAAATTGAATTCACTACCATGAATACGATGGTAAGTACTGCGGTTACCAGCATAGCTTTTTGATTCGCGGGATTGACCACAAACATTTGCATAGGATTGCTCTTGAAAAATATCTTGATGTACAACAGGGGAAATACAATCAATCCTAAACCCGCAGCAACACCCTGCATAATGTATAATGGAATTTTCAACTCAGGATATTCGCTGGCATTTTGCAATTGATCAACCATTTCCAGCAAACTTCCATCGTAAAAGGGCATGGCCAGTGCCAACCCGATAATGGGGCCGATAACCACAAAACCTGCAGCTACAGCAAGAAGAATATAAAAGGCTGATAAGATGCCATTAGGCTTGCTAAATGATTGCGATTCCAGACTCTCCATAAATTCGACTAAATTTGCAGGCTAATTAACAGAATTGCGGCATACCTGCAAACCCATGGTTAAGATCGGTAACATAGAATTAGGAGAATTTCCGCTTTTGCTTGCGCCTATGGAGGATGTGAGCGATCCGCCCTTTCGTGCTGTTTGTAAAGCGCATGGTGCTGACCTCATGTATACGGAGTTTATTTCTTCAGAGGGTTTGATTAGAGACGCCATTAAAAGCAAGAAAAAGCTCGACATTTTTGATTACGAAAGGCCCATTGGCATACAAATTTTTGGCGGAGATGAAGAAGCCATGACCATGGCTACACAAATTGTTGATGCCACGAATCCGGATTTAGTGGACATTAATTTTGGATGCCCTGTAAAAAAAGTGGTTTGCAAAGGGGCAGGTGCAGCCGTGTTGAAAGATATTCCGTTGATGGTGCGCCTTACGGAAGCTGTTGTAAAATCTACACGCTTACCTGTTACAGTAAAGACGCGCCTGGGTTGGGATGACCAAAGCAAAAATATTGAAGAGGTAGCAGAGCGTTTACAAGATGTAGGCATTAAGGCCTTGAGCATTCACGGTCGTACACGCACACAGATGTATAAAGGTGAAGCCGATTGGTCGCTTATCATGAAAGTGAAAAACAATCCACGCATTAAAATTCCCATTTTCGGTAATGGTGATATTGATTCACCTCAAAAAGCACTTGAATATAAAAATCGATATGGAGTGGATGGTGTAATGATTGGCCGTGCCGCGATCGGTTATCCATGGATTTTCAGGGAAATCAAACATTACATACGTTATGGAGAACCATTAGCGCCACCAGATGTACTTGAGCGAATTGAGGTAACGCGCAAACACCTCGAATTTTCCATGCAGTGGAAGGGTGAACGATTAGGTATACTAGAAATGCGCAGGCATTATGCAAGTTATTTTAAAGGCCTGCCTGATTTTAAACCATTTAGAACAAGATTGGTTATGGCCGATCTTCCTGAAGATTTATTTGCCATTCTTGATGAAGTGGCTATGCAGTACACTTCAGATTCATCATTTGCCCTTGTAACCAACCCACGTTAAACATAATTAAGGCTATTTCGTTAAACGCTGATTTGAAATGGTTAAACTTCTTTCAATCTTTGCCCGCCAATTAACACATGCCCGAACAAAGAAGCTTCTTAGCCATTTTCCTACTTATAGTGCTTGCACTCATTTGGGGAACATCTTTCATTTTAGTTAAAAGAGGCCTGGTGGTTTTCAGTGCCGATGAAGTGGGCTCTTTGCGTATTGTGGCGGCATCCTTGTTTCTTGCGCCTGCTGCCTTGTTTCGTCTGAGGCAAGTAAAGAAAACACATGGATGGAAACTTTTACTCACGGGTCTTATGGGAAGTTTTATTCCCGCATTTCTTTTTGCTGTTGCACAAACACGACTTGAAAGTTCGGTAGCAGGTATCATGAATGGCCTCACACCGATTTTTACTGTGTTGGTTGGCGCCTGGTTTTTTAATATTAAAATTACGCCTCGTATTGGAGGGGGTATATTTATTGGTTTTGTTGGCTCAGTACTTTTGATCATGGCTGGTTCTGGTGGAGACATAAGCAATTTCAATTATTATGCTTTGTTTGTAGTTGCTGCAGCTATTTTTTATGGTATCAATCTTAATTTTATCAAGTACCAATTGCCTGATCTGAAGGCGCTCACCATCACGAGTTGGTCTGTAGTATTGGTTGGGCCACTTGCCGCCATTTATCTTTTTGGTTTTTCTGATTTTGTACATAAAGCCATGTTTACCGAGGGGGCAGCAAAAGCCATTGGCTACATTGTGCTTTTGGGAATAATGAGCACCTCTATTGCCTTGATACTTTTTAACAAATTGGTAAAGATGGCTACACCACTTTTTGCTTCCAGTGTTACTTATCTCATTCCCATTGTTGCAGTATTTTGGGGTGTATGGGATGGGGAACAATTACTGATTGGACACTACCTGGGAATGTTTGCAATTATTTCAGGTGTTTATCTGGCAAATAGAAAGTAGATTTTAATCCTTAGAATTTTAGTGTAGCCATTACCGGCAAATGGTCTGATGGATAATATTTTTCATCATTGTCATTTGCAGTTATGAAATCAAGAACTTTGAAATGTTTGCTCCTGAAAATATAATCTATCCGCACGCAATTTTCATTTTGCTGATTTACTTTAAAGCCATAAAAGGTACAGTCTTGTGAAAATCCATTGGCGGTATCGAAAAGTTTTGTTTTTCCTTTTGCGATCATGGCTTGATAGGGAGCATCACCGGGTTCACAATTAAAATCTCCTGTAACCAATACTGCTGCTTTGCCGGCTATGTCTTCAATGTTTTTGCGAATGAGTTTGGCGCTTTGCAACCTTGCTTCCTTACCAATATGATCGAAGTGGGTATTGAACCAGAAAAAGGTTTTACCACTTTGTTTGTCTTTTAATTCGGCCCAGGAAACAATACGTGTAATGGCGGCATCCCAACTTTTTGAGGCAGTTACATCAGGGTTTTCTGAAAGCCAAAAAGTTTCGGTACGTAAAATTTCGTAACGGTTCGTATTGTACAGCAGTGCGGTGTACTCTCCCTTTGTTTTTCCATCATCACGACCTACACCTATGTAAGTAAGATGAGGCAATGCCTCAACCATGTCTTCCAGTTGATGATGCAGTGCTTCCTGTACGCCAAGTAAATCGGGATTATATTTTTCAATCAGCGCAAAAAGTTTGTCTTTTCTTCCGTCCCAATGATTGGGATTGTCTCCCGGATTATCAAAACGAATATTGAAACTCATCAATTTCATCTCCTGTGCTTCAGTGCTTATGACTGTTAACAATATGAAAATGAAGAGGTATAACTTGTACATAATAAACTCAGCTTATCCGATCGCTTCTACCGATTTCACTTCATCCGGCATCATGCGCTTGAAGAGATTTTCAATTCCGGCCTTAAGTGTGAGTGTAGATGAAGGGCAACCACTGCAAGATCCTTGCAGCTTTACTTTTACTACGCCTTCATCAAACGATTGAAAGATGATAGCGCCTCCATCCATTTCTACAGCAGGACGAATGTATTCATCCAGAATATTTTTTATTTTTTTGATTTCTTCAGAGTCCTCTTCATTACCGACATTCACTTCTTCTTCAGGCTCCTCATAAATAAATCTGCCTGACTCTAGAAAATCAAAAATATGTTTTTTCAGGATGTCTTGAATTTCTATCCAGTCAACGCCTTCATTTTT
>CAZVFM010000104.1:0-9049 GCA_964626095.1 uncultured Roseivirgaceae bacterium
TACAAGAGCTACACTTTGTATTCTTAAAATACCGCGCCATAACAGCAAAAAGTAAATAAGGTGGATTAAACCAAAAAAAAGCAGAAGGTAAGCTATCATTAAAATATTTCTCAGCCCATAGAAATGGCAAATATAGAAGCTTAGTGTTTAATAAATGCCAATCATTAAAATGTTAAGCTTAATTTATTAACCTATTAATTCGTCTATTTTTGTGCAGCATTAATTAATAAAATGAATTTTCTAGTACTTGCCAAAGATATAAAATGCAATGCCCGTGCTGGGTTGATTGAAACCGCCCATGGTCAAATACAAACCCCTATATTCATGCCTGTGGGTACCGCAGGCACAGTAAAAGCAGTGCATCAACGTGAACTTGCCAACGACATTCAGGCTAAAATAATACTTGGAAACACCTACCATCTTTACCTGAGACCGGGAACTGAATTACTAAAAAAGGCTGGTGGTCTACACCGTTTCATGGGATGGGACGGGCCCATTCTTACCGACAGTGGAGGTTATCAGGTGTATTCATTATCCAATTCAACGAAAATTCATCCGGATGGCGTCACTTTTCAATCGCATATCGATGGTTCAAAACACATATTTTCTCCTGAAAGTGTGATGGATATCCAGAGAGAAATCGGGGCTGATATTATTATGGCTTTTGATGAATGTACACCCTATCCGTGCGCCTATGATTATGCGAAGAAATCAATGGCACTTACACACGAATGGCTAAAAAGATGCATCAAAAGAGTTGATCAAACAAAACCACTTTATGGATACGATCAGGTACTATTTCCGATTGTTCAGGGTAGTGTGTATAAGGATTTGCGACTACGATCAGCAGATTTTGTTGCTGAACAAAATCAAAAAGGAAATGCCATTGGTGGTTTATCAGTAGGTGAGCCACATGAAATGTTGTACGAAATGACCGATCTGGTCTGCAGCATTCTGCCAAAAGATAAACCTCGCTATCTCATGGGAGTTGGTACGCCTGAAAATATTCTGGAATGTATTGCACTGGGTGTGGATATGTTTGATTGCGTAATGCCTACACGAAATGCCAGAAACGGAATGCTCTTTACAAAAAAAGGCATCATTAACATCAGAAATGAAAAATGGAAAGATGACCTGAGCTGTATAGACTCCGACTTAGAGGGTTACGTAAGCAATGCATACAGCAAAGCCTATTTGCGCCATTTGATCATCAGCAATGAGATTTTAGGCGCACAAATTGCTAGCATACATAACCTGAGTTTTTACCTTTGGTTGGTAAGGCAGGCCAGAAAACATATACTATTTGGAGATTTTGCCGAGTGGAAAAATGAAATGGTTAAACAAGTATCGGTTAGGTTATGATTGCATATTGATTCCATAAGCATATTTACGTAATGAAGCTTATTGACAAATACATATTGAAGCAATTCCTGGGCACATTCTTTTTTGTGGTGCTCATTCTTGTGTCTGTAATTACCGTAATTGACCTTACCGAGAAAACTGAAAAGTATGTAAAGAACAATGTTACTGCCATGCAAATAGCAGGGTATTACCTTGACTTTATACCCTGGATTGCCGGCTTAATTACTCCCATCACGGTTTTCATTGCTACGGTGTACATTACCGCACGAATGGCTGGTCGAACCGAAATTATTGCTATTCTCAGCAGCGGGGTAAGTTTCAGGCGGTTGCTTCTACCCTACTTTGTTGGGGCTCTTATTATTGGTTCATTAAGCTTTTGGCTAAACGGTTGGATAATTCCTAACTCAAACAAGACACGACTTGCCTTTGAAGTGGAGTACCTCAAAGGCAAATACTATTATGACCAACGTAATATTCATATTCAAGTTGAGCCTGGTATTTTGCTTTACATGCAGAGCTATAACAATACACAAAATGTTGGTTACCGATTTACTATGGAGCGTTTTGAAGGTAATAAGTTGATTGAAAAGTTATCGGCCAATACCATAGTTTGGAATGAAGAGAAAGAAAAATGGACCTTACGGAATTGGACCCACAGAAAGATAGATCCGATCTTTGTGCTTGCATCAGACATTAACATTGAAATTCCGGAGGATTCTGTTTTTTATGTACGCCCGACCGATGTATTAACCAAAGGTGATAACCTTGACACCACATTGGTTATTCATCCCAAAGAATTTGAAAGTGATTACCGTAAATATGATGGGATGACCATCGATGACCTTAATGAATACATCGAGACTTTACGTTCGAGAGGATCTGCAAGTGTACTTTCCTACGAAGTAGAAAAGTACACTAGATATGCGGCTCCATTTAGCATATTTATTCTGAGTTTCATGGGTGTCATCGTTTCGTCCAAAAAAAGTCGCGGGGGCACCGGCTTTCAAATCGCTTTGGGCTTTCTGCTTTCTTTTATATTTATATTGTTCTTCATGATGTTCCGTTCGTTTGCAGAAGCGGGTTCTATGCCCGCTGCACTTTCTGTTTGGATACCAAATATTGTTTTTGCAATAATTACCGTGCTCATGTATAAATATGTTCCCCGTTAATGGCAAGTGTTAAAGACTACTTCAAGCTCCATCTCATTGTTTTTATTTGGGGCTTTACTGCCATTCTCGGTTTACTCATTAGCATATATGCCGTAGAAATGGTTTTTTACCGTACACTCATTGCGGCAATTGGTACAGCTGCTTTATTATTATTGAGAAGGAAATCATTCCGGCTTGAATCTATCGACTACCTGAAAGTAACAAGCACAGGTGCACTCATTGCAGCGCATTGGATACTCTTCTTTCTTTCTGCCCGTATTTCAAATGCTTCAGTTAGTCTTGTTGGATTTTCCACAGTTGCTCTTTGGACATCATTTATTGATCCAATTATTAACAACAAGAAAATAAGAGTTTATGAAGTACTGCTTGGCCTGCTAGTACTTTTGGGTTTGTATGTGATTTTCAGAAATGAGGTAGACCATACCCTGGGGCTGATTGTTGGTATTTTATCGGCTTTGTTTGCAGCACTTTTTTCAGTAATCAATTCAAGATTTACTAAACGAATGGATCCCTATCAAATTACTTTTTATGAAATGACGGGTGCATGGCTTAGCATACTCATATTTCTCCCGATTTACAGTCAGCTGATAATTCCTTCATCAACCCTGACTTTAACCCCCAGTTTAAGTGATTGGTTTTATCTTAGCGTACTTGGTGTTGTGTGTACAGTATTTGCTTTTTCAATGTGGGTAGACTTGCTCAAGCGAGTAACTGTATTTGCGGCCAACCTAAGCATTAATCTTGAACCGATATATGGAATTATTCTGGCACTCTTGTTTTTCCCTGAGACAGAAAAAATGCGACCGGGTTTTTACCTGGGCTCAATGATTATCATTGCATCGGTTATTGCATTCCCTGTGATTAGGAGCTGGGAGAAAAATAAAATCAAAAACTTGCAAAGCCCGACCAGCGGGCATATGCATTAAATTCAGGCAAGTAGACTTCCTTATCAAAAATTCCATAAACAGCAGCGCCCGATCCACTCAAAGAAGCATAGATCGCTCCATTTGCATACAAGTGTTCTTTTATTTTCTTTATTTCAGGATATTTTTCGAAAATCGAAAGTTCAAAATCATTTTTTAGTTTTTCCTTCCAATTCGCAATAGATAATGACAATACATCTTCAAGAAGCACTTCAGGATATTTTGGTGCAAGTCCGGCATACGCCTCAGCTGTACTAATGTGAATTTCAGGTTTTACAACCACTATGAATTTATCCTTCAAACTTATTTTAAAGGGACTTAACTCATCGCCCCTGCCTTTACCAAGCGCGGGCTGGCCATCAACAAAAAATGCACAATCACTACCAAGCACCGAAGCATATTGCATAAGGATTTGATTATTCAGCTTCAAATCAAAAATATCGTTTAGCATTTTTAGTGTAAATGCAGCATCAGCAGAACCTCCGCCCAAACCTGCACCTGCAGGAATAACCTTGTGAAGATGCATTTGCACCGGGCCCAAAGTGTATGTAGTTGCTAAAAGCTTGTAAGCTTTTACACAAAGATTATCTGCCCCAGGTATGTCAACGTTTAAGCCGCTTTGTGTAAACCTGAATTCATCGCCTTTCACAATTTCCAATACATCAGTCCAACCAATTGGGTAAAAGCAAGTATTGATAGTATGGTAGCCATCCTCGCGTTTTGAAATCACGTTAAGGCCTAGATTAATCTTAGCGGGCGGGAAAGCAAGCATGATGAAAAGATATAAATATGCGCTGCATGTTTGGAACTACCACGCAACGCATACTTGCTAAATTATTTGGTCAACCTGTCAATCAACTCTTGTGTAATGCCCGAAGAAGAAAAGCCCCCATCGTGCATCAGGTTTTGCATGTTTACCATACGGGTTAAATCAGAGAACATTACCACAATGTAATTGGCACAATCTTCTGCTGATGCATTGCCCAGGGGCGACATCATTTGAGCATAATCGAAAAACACATCAAAGCCGGTAATACCTGTACCAGCTGTAGTTTTTGTTGGCGATTGAGAAATAGTGTTCACCCTTACTTTCTTTAGCCTGGCAAAGCGTTCTCCGTAACTCCGTGCAATTGATTCAAGTACTGCCTTTGCCTGTGCCATATCACCGTAGTCTGGAAAGCTGCGCTGTGCTGCGATATAACTTAACCCCACAACAGAACCCCATTCATTCATGGCATCTGTTTTTTCCGCAGTTTGTAAAACCTTGTGAAATGAAATGCCTGATATATCAAGAGTCTTCAGGTACCAGTCGTAATTAAGATCACCATAAGACTTCCCCTTTCTCACGTTTGGACTCATACCAATTGAGTGAAGTACAAAATCTATTTTACCTCCGAGTATCTCAACCGATTTATTGAAAAGATTGGTAAGATCTTCTTCAGAAGTGGCATCAGCCGGTACCACCTCGGCACTGCATGCTTTAGCTAACTCATTTATCTTGCCCATGCGCATGGCAATGGGTGCATTCGTTAGGGTGAAACTGGCCCCTTCTTCTTTAATTTTTTGAGCGGTTTTCCATGCAATTGAATTCTCATCAAGCGCACCGAAAATTATTCCTCTCTTTCCTTTTAGTAAATTGTAAGCCATATCAGGTTATTATAAATTGATTAATAATACAATAATACTAATTCTTTTTTAGGGACTTAGGAACACAACTTGATTTTGAGATGGAAAATCAATCAATTCTTGTTGCTATTTAAAATTGATAATTGTAGAAATCGTTCAGCTCTTTTGCGAACTTGTCAAAAATTCTATTTACAAATTATGGAAGCGTCACAACCTATTGGTGTATTCGACAGTGGTATAGGTGGCCTTACAGTAGCCAGGGCTATACTTGACCTAATGCCACATGAAAGACTGATATATTTTGGGGATACTGCCCACCTACCTTACGGTGATAAATCAGAAGCTGCCATACAGGCCTACTCCATTAAAATAGCCGACTTACTGGCAAAAAAAGGATGCAAGGTGATTGTAATTGCCTGCAATTCAGCCAGCTCAGCGGCTTACGAATTGCTAAAAGAGTATGTGAAGAAAAGCATCAAGATTATCAATGTGATCGACCCCATGGTAGCAACCATTGTTAAGGATTTTAGTGGTAAGCAAATTGGACTCATCGGAACGAAGCGTACCATTCAGTCCAATATTTACAGACTCAAACTGCTAGAACAAGACGATTCCATTAGTTTAAAATCCTTAGCTACACCAATGTTAGTCCCTATGATAGAAGAGGGCTTTTTTAATAATTCCATCAGCCATGAAATTATTGCCCAGTACCTGGACAATGAGCATGTTCAGGATATTGAGGCCCTGGTATTGGGCTGTACGCATTATCCCCTTATTAAAAAGGAAATTGAATTGTATTATCGCGAGAAAGGCAAGAGCAACATTAAGGTGCTGGATTCATCTGGTATTGTTGCACTAGCCCTTCAATCTTACCTAAAAGAGAAGCAACTACTTAGCAAGCATAAAGCAAAGGAAGACGAGTTCATGGTATCGGACTACACCCCTTCTTTTGAGAAATCCACTGAACTATTCTTTAATAGAAAGGTAAAACTAAGGCGTCACAAGATGTGGGAATAGTTAAAATGTACTTGTTTATCTGTTTGATGTACCTTTTTTGCTTAAATTTTTAATTTAATACCCTTTTGATTCCTCATTTTTAGGCAATATTGTACAATAGCATGTTATCTACTTTGGTTGTCATATTGCCCTTTCTGTTGGTTTACGCCATTATGGTGATTTATGCCGAGCGTAAAATCTCTGCTTTCATTCAAGACCGTCTGGGTCCCATGGAAGTAGGCTACTATGGCATTTTACAAACCGTGGCCGATTTGTTAAAACTCATTCAGAAAGAAGACATCGTCCCCGATAAAGCCGATAAAAAACTATTTAAGCTTGCTCCCATTCTCATTTTTGTAGTTGTATTTTCGGCATTTGCAGTGTTGCCACTCTCCCCCAATTGGCCTGGCGCCAGCATTACTACGGGTTTGTTCTTTTTGCTGGCCATAGTTTCACTGGATGTAATCGGTTTGTTGTTGGCGGGCTGGAGTTCCAACAATAAATACGGAGTGCTGGGTACCTTCCGTGCTGCCGCTCAAATGGTTTCCTATGAAGTACCCCTTGCTTTATCGGTGCTTTGTGTAGCCATGTTTGCCCAGAGCATTGATTTGCAAGAAATTGTTTTTCAGCAGACACATCTAAGCACCGAAACAAATTACCTTTTTGGTATTGCTGCATTCCAAATTGAAACCAATGATATAGGTGGCTTGCTTACCTGGAATGTCTTCAGGTACCCGATTTTGTTTTTTGTATGGATTGTTTTTTTTATTTCATCGCTTGCCGAATGCAACCGGGCTCCCTTTGATTTACCTGAGGCTGAATCAGAAATTGTGGCCGGGTTTCAAACCGAATATTCAGGTTTTCGATGGGCAATCATAATGCTGTCAGAATATGCCCTAATGCTTTTGGTAAGTCTTTTAGGCGTCTGTTTGTTTTTTGGAGGTTGGTACACCCCGTTACCCAATATAGGAGAAATTCAGTTGGCTGTTTGGACTACCGGACCTATTTGGGGAATAGTCTGGCTGTTTAGTAAAGCTTTGTTTTTTGTTACTGTTCAAATTTGGATACGCTGGACATACCCCAGGTTAAGGGTAGATCAATTAATGAACTTGGGGTGGAAATACCTTACACCCCTCACTTTAGCATTTGTTTTTGCTTGTGGTATCTGGAAATTACTAATGGTTTAATATATTGAGGCGCGTGAAACTTATTCTATATATAAACATAATTTTAGCTGCTTTACAGTTAAATGCTCAGTCTATCGAAGAGCTTGAAAAAAAGCTTAGCGAAAAAATGTCTGATTCTTCAAGGTTGGAGTTATTGGTTAGTCTAAGCTCACAATCGCTTTATAAAGACAACACAAGGGCAAGGAAATATACTACAGAGGGGATTGAACTGGCGAAAAAAATCGATGAAAATTGGTCAATTGCAATTGGTTATAAGCTGGCTTCAAACCTTGCTATTGCAGAGGGTAATTTCAGCAATGCCCTAAAAAATGACCAGCTCTTATTACAGATAAACACTTTATTGGGTGACAGCATTGCCATTTCGGTAGCATTAAACCGCATTGGATATAACTATAGTGAATTAGGATATTTTGACGAGGCCTATAATTATTTCACAAGGGCATTTAAAATAGCACGAGATGTTGTTACATCAAAAGATGATTCTTTAAAACTTGTAATTCCATTACACAATTTGGGTAGATTATTCAAAGACCTTGGTCAGTTCGATCGGGCAATAGACCATTTGTATGTTGCACAAAAAATAAGTGATAAAATTGGTGATGCTGAAGGTATCGCTTATACACTTGATGAGGTGGGAGATGTATATATGCGTCAGGAAAAATATGATGAATCACTTCAAACATTCCATGAGGCCATAGATCACACCAACAGATTGGGAATAGATTTCCTAAGACCCAGATTGTACGGCAGGCTGGCTGAATTAAATTATAAAATGGGCATGTATGATCAGGCACTCTTGTATTATGATAGTGCCGAACATCTGCAAGTACTTAGTAACAACACCTATGGACTTGCAGAAATTGAATTTGGCAGAGGAGAAGTTAATATCAAAAGAAATAATGAAATTGAAGCAGAAGCACTTTTATTAAGCAGTCTTGCCAAATCACAAGAATTAAATGCAAGAGTGCTTGAAATGAAAGTCTTGGTAAAATTATCTGAGCTTAAAGAATCACAAGAAAAATATAACGAGGCACTTGAATACTTCAAGCAGCACGAACTTCTTGAAGACGAACTTTATAGTTTGGAAATGCAAAACCGACTTTCTCAGGGGCAAATAAGGTTTGAAACCGAAAGCAGGGATTTTATCATTGATGCATTAAGCAAAAAAGAAGAAGAGCGAGAAGCTGAATTAAAACGACAAGAATTCATCAGAAATATCCTTGTGGTAATTGTTGCTTTATTTGGTGTGCTGATGTTTACGCTTCATAGAAATGGCGTAAGAAGAAGAAAAATGAATCTTAAGTTGATTAGCCAACAAACCGAGTTGGAGAAAAGAAGCCACGAGCTTCAGGAACTCAATAAAGTTAAGGATAAATTCTTTTCGATTATATCTCACGACCTTCGTTCTCCCATGAACGCCCTATCGGGTTTACTTGATTTATTAAGTAAGGGCCAAATCAGTGATCATGATTTTCAAAAACTTTTGAAAGAAATCAGGGCTCAATTCAATCACACCAAGACGCTCATAAATAATTTACTGGACTGGGCATTATTGCAAATGGATAAGCTCAGCATCCATCAAGAAAAAATTAATATTAAAGCGCTCGTAAATGATAATTTTAAACTACTCGATTCATTACAAACAAAAAGCATTACGCTCAACAATAATGTAAGCGATGATGTCACTGCATTCGCTGACCCTAATACGGTTAACCTTGTGTTCAGAAACCTGATCATGAATGCATTGAAGTTTACTGAAGATGGGGGCTCAATAACAGTAGATGCA
>CAZVFM010000105.1:0-8978 GCA_964626095.1 uncultured Roseivirgaceae bacterium
TTCACTAAACGATGTGGAGATTCATAAAAAATCATGGTACGCTCTTCTGTCGATAATTTCTGTAGCAAAGTTTGTTTACCTTTTTTATGAGGCAAAAACCCTTCAAACACAAATCGGTCACAAGGCAAACCTGATTTAACAAGTGCGGGAACAAAAGCGGTAGCTCCGGGCAAACATTCCAATTTAATGTCTTCTTGTAAACAAGCTCTTACCAATAGAAAACCGGGATCTGAAATACCGGGAGTGCCTGCATCGCTTATAAGCGCAAACACTTCACCCTTTTTCATTCTCTCCAACAAACTATTAAGCACCTTGTGTTCATTAAAACTATGAAAACTGTTAAGTGCTTTAACAATACCATGATGTTTTAATAGTATGCCCGACTTACGGGTATCTTCGGCAAGTATGGTATCAACCGTGTTTAGGATCTTGATTGCCCTAAGCGTAAGGTCCTCTAGATTACCTATGGGAGTAGGCACGAGGTACAATGCCGTTTTTTCTTGTTCTTCCACTTAAACTAATTGATCAATGGCTGAGGCGAGTTTTCTGTCTTTATCAGTGACCACATTTCCGGCATCATGGGTGGATAATTCAAAACTTACTTTGTTATATACATTCGTCCAAAGTGGATGGTGATTTTGCTTTTCTGCAATAATGGCTACCCTGGTCATAAACCCAAATGCTTCAACGAAATCGTTGAAAACAAAAGTTTTCTTCAGCGTATTATTCTCTTCAGTCCACATAATTATTGATTTATGATTTGAAGTTAAGTATGCTGTAATGATTTACAAAGCAATGATGCCCTCAATCTTGGAGGCATCAAGATATACCTGCATGATGGATTCACTAGAAGGCATCATCATCTCTACAGTAATGCTACTGTATTTGCCTTTACTTGATGATTTTTCCTTCGTTTCATGCTGCGGAAAGAGTTTTTTTACCTCTTCTTCCTTGCCTCTTGAAACAATAAACTTAAAGGTATATAAAGCAGGCCAGGCATAGTGCTGGTCAAGTTTTTCTTTGAACCCCTCTATCCATTTTTTGTCCATCATAGTATCAACAACAATTGACTTAGGATTCGTTTCTTATTATGAATCTCAAACAAAAATAAACCCGATCGGCACAAAAGGCCAACCGGGTTTTAATTATTTGCGAAATAAATTAATAAAATCTGTATCGCTTATCCTTAATATCGGCTGCATCCTTAATCGCCTCAGCTATGCTAAAGGTTGCACTACTGCGTGCGGCTTGCTCAGCCTGGTTTTTGTAGATACTATAATCTCCAAGACTTGGTGAAGTGGTCTTATTTTGCATTTCAAAAATCGCTACTCCATTTTCAAGTGCTAAGGCTTTGCTTTTCTGTCCCGACTCAAGGGCGAAGGCACTGCCAACTGCCACCGGATCAAAGCCAATACTATTCATTGAATTGCCACTAAGCTTAAGATCGCTAGTTCTTAAAACGGAGGCATCAGGACCAAATGCACTAGCCATTTCATCAAGGCTGCCAGTTAGGCTATTTAATTTTTCGATAATCTTATTGCCTTTAATTTCATTGCGAACAATTGGGAGTATCTCTTCCTTTACTTCTTCCAGTGATTTGTACCCTTCATCAATCTTTGCCGTCATGATGGCCACGATGTACTCATCATCCAAATCAAAAACGTCAGATACTTTTCCGATGTCTGCATCGCGGTATAACCACTGTACAACCTGTCGGGCTTCGCCCAATCCGGTAATTCTTCTCTCGGCAGCACCAATTCCCTTTGCTTCTCTTACAAGAATGCCTTCCTTATCCGCAGCATCATTGAATGCCTTAACACCGCTTACTTCACTTGCAAAAATATCAGCCTTCCGGAAAACCTCGTTACGGGTTTCGTCACCAGCAATGATTTCACGCTCAATAATTGCGAGTTTGTAAACTGTATTTTCTTTAACATTTGTAACATCTATAATATGAAACCCAAAATCTGTTTCAACAATATCGTTTAGCAAACCGCTTTGTTTAGCTCCGAACACAGCATCTTCAAAAGGCTTTACCATCATCCCGGAATTAAACCAACCTAAATCACCTCCACGGCTTGCAGTGCCATCTGTTCCGTGCTGACTTGCTTTATCAGCGAAAGATGCACCTGCTTTAATCTCATTAAGTATGCCGCGTGCCTTTGTTCTTGCTGCACGTTTGGCGTCTTCAGATTCGTCATCGGCCCTGATGAGGATGTGGCTGGCTCTTGCATAAAATGTAGTGTCGCTGGTGATGTCTGATACCTTAACCACTTTGTACATTCCATCTTCTATAATTGGTCCATATACTTCGCCCTTTGTCGCATTAAATACGCTCAGGTAATCCGGAAGTGAAGATTTGTTGTAGGTCATAAATGCATCGGCACCATCAGAATTGTTGGCAGCAAAAATTGAATCATCTTCAACAACTTTCAATTCCCTGATGATGGCAAGTAATTCTTCCTTAATTTCCAATGTGTCGGTAGATGAAGGAACCACAGGGAAAGTAATGTAGCTTAAGCTCCTGCTTTCTTCTGTCTTGTATTTTACCTTATTCTTATTGTAATATGACTTAAGCTGAGCATCAGTTGGTTCAGCAAGGGTATCGCTAATGGTATAATACGGCACATATAAATAGCTTAATTCAGCTACGTCATTTTGAGTATGGTATTCTCTTTCAGCTTCGGCTTGAGTGATATAGGTAGCATTTAAGATTAAATTTTCATACTTAAGGCGTTGACGACCAGGGATCAGGTTTTGTTTGTACAATTCCCAGCGCATTTGTTCTTCAGGCGGATAAGATCTCATGTTTTGCAAATACTCATTCACCATATCACGATCAAATCGCCCGGTTTCCTGATTGACAAATGCCTGACGGATACCTTCGTCAACATTCTTTCCTTGCACCATATCCCAAACCTCGTCAGCACTAACTACTACACCGGTTTTTTCATACTCTTTTTGAATGGCATATCGTGCAATTAGTAAATCCCAGGCTTGTTGTCTAACTGTAGGCAGCTCTCGTTCTGTGGGTTGGCGATTGAAGTTCATGATATAGTTGTTTTCACGCTCCTGAACTACACGCTGAAATTCTTCGAGGCTAATTTTTTTTCCGCCTATTTCACCAACATTGTTCTCCCCCCTTAATATTGAATTATTGCCCAGTATATCGGTAAGAGTAAATGCCGCAATGGCCAATGCTATAACCACTACCACCACTTTGCCCATCTTGTTGCGTAAATCGCTTATCAATGCCATAAAAATCTGATTCTATTGTTTAAAGAGCGGCAAATTTAATCAGCCCCCCACTAAAAACAAATGCTTTATTGTTTAGGTTAGCTAAGGCCAAATTGCAAGTATTTAGGCCTAATTTGTGATTTCCAGCCTAATGATGATGAGCCGGTTGCCTTCTTTAGATTGTACGCTGAATTGATAGGGTGATAATTCTATTTTTTCGCCCTTTTCGGGGAAATCCTCAGCAACGGAAAGGATTAAACCTCCAAGGGTCTCATACTCGCCATGCGGCAAGCTCCATCCATATTTTTCGTTGAGGTAATCTATTTCCAGTCGGGCACTTAAAAGCCAGCTATACGGCCCTAATTGCTGTTCTACGAGGTCATCTTCATCGTGCTCGTCCTCAATTTCACCAAAGATCTCCTCAATAATATCTTCCATACTTACAACGCCACTGGTACCGCCAAATTCATCAACAACCACTGCAAGACTTTTTCGCTCGGTAATGAATTGGATCATTAATTCATTTACCAGCATGGTTTCAGGCACAATGATAATCGGTGTAAGGAGCTCTTCAATGGTTTTTGGTTTCTTAAATAGCTCAAGTGAATGACAGTACCCAATAATGTCGTCAATGGTTTCTTTGTATACCAATATTTTTGAGTGGCCACTTTCAACAAAGGCATTTTTGAGCGCCTCAATCTCTTCATTGATTTCAACTGCTATAATTTCTGTTCGGGGGACCATGCATTCTCGCACCCGAACGGTTTTAAACTCAAGCGCATTGTAAAATATTTTTTTGTCGAGCACTATGTGTTCGTCTTCATGTAAAACCTTAATCATATTTTTTAGGTAATGGTTAAGGTCAGTTAAACCGAAAACCGGGCGTTCTTCAGAGTAATCGAGACGGAGCACATGTATGATCACAATTTTTGATAAGCCAACAATTAAAAATACTATTGGATACAGCAAGTACGAGATAAGCAAAAATGGCAATGCGAATATGGAAAGCATTGCATTGGGGTTGATTAGAAAAATGCTCTTCGGAACAAACTCTGCAGTAAACAATACAATGATGGTTGAAATAATGGTTTGAAGCATTAAAACACTTGCATCATTATTTAGGCTTTCAGGCAAGGAATTAATTAAAATCGGCTCCATGAATTGGGCCATGAGCATTCCATAAAGTACCAGGCTAATTGTATTGCCAATTAATGTTGTGCCAATAAATTTCGATGGCTTCTTAATCAAGCCGGCAAGGATTTTTCCCGAGAAACCTCCTTGCGATCCTTGCAATTCAATTTGAAGTTTATTGGAAGAAACAAAAGCTATTTCAATACCCGAAAAGAAAAATGAAAAAATAAGCGTAATAAGTATGTAGATCAAAAGAGGGTCCATCAGGCTTTGGATTTTTTTCGAATCTGATAATATATCAAAACAGCCATACTTAGCATTAATATCCAATAAGCGTTTAGAATTCCCATTGTCATGGTTTGGTGGATGCCAATAATAAGCAAAGCAACAGAAAGCGAAAGCAGTACAACATCAAGAAGCTTCATTCAAGCAAATTTAGTAATTATATAAATGCTGGTGGCTTTAATCTTCCAGAATGAATTCACCCTGTGGCTCTTTGATAGTATATGATGAAAAATCCTGGTCTGCTTCAAGGCCCTTCCCATACAACACTTCTTTATCAAGTTTAATAGTAACGAATTTATCTGTATAGATTTTTTTTGTAGTTGGTTTCCAGAACAGCTCTTCTGTATTTAGCTGTTCATTGTTAGCAATGTTTTGCACTTCGACATTGCCCCATCCGCGCCAAAGATTTTCTTCTTTAGAAAAATAGGCATTGTTTGCTTTTAGTATGGATGACAGTTGTCCAAGTTCATCAAAAAACTCCATGTAAATACCTTCAGGAAACTCACGATCACCATTTTGAAATTCAAGCACTTCGTTAGCAAGCATTTTTAGTTTAACCAGATGGTCTTCGGCATAGAGCATTTCAACATTGTTGGCCTCGCGCATGGGGCCTTCGTACGTTAAGGGTTCCGTAAAGATTGTTTCTTTACAGGCAAAGAAGAGAGGAAACAATAATATGAGAAGCGCAGATTTCATTTACTTACTAAAATAAAAAGGCCATAGCGTATTACTATGGCCTTTGTGATAAAATATTTTAAAATTAATCTCTTGTCTGTACTGTTACAGTTTCGTTGATCCAGCAATTGACTTTGTCTTCGCTGCCTCTCTCAATATTGTGTTCGAATATTTCAGTTTTTGAAGGGAACTGCTCTTTAGCGCTATTCATCATCCTGGTATTTCCAGCACGTTGAAACATTTCGTAAGCAGCAATATATGTGATTCTGTCTTTGGCCATACTTTTCTTTTCTGCGCAATCATCAAAACTGTAATAGTATAAATAGCCAATTTTATCCCAAGCTTCGCTCTTGTTTGGGTCGGCATTGAGTGCTTTACGGTAGTTTTCACGAGCGGCTATCTTATTGCCCCTTTTATTATCGATATCGCCCAGGTATAGATACATATCTGCCTTGTCGCTAGGAGATTCGGTTAAATTAGCAGCTTTAGTGAAATAAGTTTCTGCTTTACTTAGTTCATCAGTTGAAAGTGCTTTAACACCCAAAACTTTAAACAAGCCAAAGTCGGGCTCGTTTTCTCCCATTATTTCGGCAGCTTTTACCCACAAGGGGTCATCTGTACACTTACCATCTAGCATGAACTTGAATATTTTTTTTGCCAAGGCAATATCAGAAGGATTTTCTTTGAGTTTAGGCCCCCAGTTTGTTCTAACAAAATCACAGTCGATTTCGACAGTTTGAATTAAGATGTTTTCAACTGTTTCCTTGTTCGATTCGTGTTTATTAACATTTTTGCCGGTTTTTATTTTTTCATCAAGGATGTTCATGATGAGATCAAACCGGCTGAGTATTCCATCAACTTCAATATTCTTTAAATAGACTTTATTTCTACGAATAAGATCCATGTAGGCAGCCGGCATATTATCTAAAACATCAACTCCGTTCTTTTCAAAAACTTTGTCGTAAGAATCTAAAGTTTCCTTTAATTTAGTTTTATCGTCCTTATAATATTTGTACTCTGCAAATGCTTTTCTATTAATTACGGTCGATTCATCATTGCAATACTTTAGTCGCATGTCAAATATTATCATGAGTGAGTCAACGTAAGCCTTTTTACGCTCAGCATTTTTTTCGTTCGAAGCGAGGTTATCAAATATTTTTTCTCCGTTGATATAAAGACTTTTATTTAAATTTGGTGCATTAGTAAGCAGCCAGTTTAAAGGTGCAATGGCTTTAGCGTACTCTCCATTTTTCTGATAATCATCGTAAAGCACATTTTTTTCTTCAGCCGTAGCCTTGTCTTCTGGCCAAATCCAGCCGTCACATTGGGCTTGCGTAGCGTAAGCTGCGAAGATGAACAATGCCGAAGCGAAATAAGTCAGATAAGTAGTTTTCATCATCTTTTAGGTTTTCTAGTCAAATCTTCGTTTTATAAACCAATTGCGATCATTAAAAGTCACGCCAAAGTATATTTTAAAGTAGTTTTCTTGTATAACAATCTCCTCTCGGTTTCCTCTCCTGCCGTACTTGAAAGCCACATCAACGCTCGAAAATTGAGCAGTCGGAAAAGAAAGGCCAAAATTAATGCCAAAATCTTTAACAGCCACATTATTTATGGAATAAGGCGCCTCAATGTAGTTAAAGCCTGTTCTGTAGGTTACGCGGTCAAAATAGCTACCCACAGAGCTCGCATTAGGGGTAAATTCACCTCCCAGGTTTATAGAAAGGCCTTTACCCAATCCCTCATTACTTCCTTCAAAACTACGGTACTGGCTCCAATCGTGTAAATAAACATCACCGGCCAGGGTCCATTTAAATCCTTTGCTAAAAGCAATTCCAAGCCCAATACTGCCCGGAAGGTTAAGACTGCCTTGACTGTTAAATGCCAGTGTGTCTGTTTCGATGACGCTTCCTGTGATGGTTCTAAGTTCTATTCGTTCAAGCCGTTTGGCGTTCATATTGGAAGCGTGATCATAAACTAAACCTAAACTGATGCGATAATTTTTACTGGATATAGAATCTTTATAGTAGAGCAAACCCGCAGTAAAAGTCATATCAGCAAGTGTAGTACGCTCATAAATGGTTGGTGCATAAGAAACCAATTGGTCTGTCTGTGTGAGTCTGTTTGAATACTCTCTGATGGTTGAGCTGAAAAGGTAGCTAGCCTTTAAGCCAACAGATAGCTCTTCCGTAATGCTGTAGCCATTTGACCAGTAAAACTGATTAAAACCACCCGAACCTGATTCAGTAACCTCAACAGTGTTGGTACTTCCTTCAATGGGCTCTGTATAGCGAAATACATAATTAACGTTAGAGTAGGGAGAAAGACCCAGTGAGGTGGTCCATTTATTTGCTTTGGCAGGAAATGCCATGACGAAGTAGTTCAGATTACCACCTGTTGATTCATTCCTTTCGTTGGCACTTGAGACAACCCGTCTTTCGCCCAGCCAACCTGCCGATAAGGAGGTAATTTTATTGAAGGTAAGGGCAGCAGGATTTTGATTGTTAATGTACCAATATTGCGGATTGGCAATACCTACACCCCCCATGCCTTGAGAATGCACCAATTGATTACCATATAAATCGCCAATACCAAAGGAAGTAAAGGGCGAATTGGCCACTTGGCCAAAAAGATTGATAACACAAATACCACCTGCTATGATTAGCAGCAAAAATTTCTTACTCCACATTATGTAATAGAATCCGGTTTAAACCGTACAGTACCAGGTTAGGGGCCACAAATATGGGCCCTTTCAATTTGTTTTCAAAAAAAGATATGTCCCCACCGCATAAAAGCACCCTCAAATTGGAAAAAAGACTCATGAAATGATCAATAAAGCCCTGCATTTCAAAGCTTGTGCCGTTTATAACTCCATTTTGAATAGAAGTTTTTGTGCTGTTACCAATCAAACCTGCTTCTTTTGGTTCAACTAACGGGAGGCCTTGCGTAAAAGTGTTAAGTGCTTTGAATTTCATATTCAGTCCGGGGCTAATGGCCCCGCCCGCATAACTACCCGAAGAATCGAGCAAATCATAGGTAATACAAGTACCACAGTCAATAACCAAACAAGCCTCTCCGTGAAATTGAAAGTAAGCCCCACAAACCGCAGCTAACCGATCCGTTCCCAATGTATCAGGCGTACTATAACTTATAGTTATTGGAAACTGAAGACCATGATTCATCATGATGAGTTCACCGGAACAATTAATTTTCTCTTTTAACTGTGAGGGATCGGACGAAACGGAGGAAATAATGACATGATGGAAAGATTGATTAGAAAGGAACCCCATTAATTCAGCACTACTGCCAAACACTTGTTTGTATTGCAGAATTTCTCCTTCAAAAATTCCTACTTTGCTGGTCGTATTGCCCTGATCAATTACTAAGTTCATGTGCATTAATGTAAAAAGCGCAGCGAAGGTATGGAAAGACAAAAGAAATATAAAGTCATAGGTATAATGTCTGGCACTTCTCTAGACGGACTTGATCTTTGTTGCGCCACATTTAAGAAAACAGCAATAGGATGGAGGTTTAAAATTGACCATTCAACAACCATTAAGTACCGCGCTGCGTGGAAAAGAAACTTGGCTGATGCGATAAAACTTTCTGTTCCGGATTTACTTGAAATGGATGTAAAATTTGGAAGATTT
>CAZVFM010000106.1:0-8879 GCA_964626095.1 uncultured Roseivirgaceae bacterium
ATGATATTGAGGGAATCGGAATACGTTAATGGGTACAACATGAAAGAAGTACTTCAATTGGCAGAATCTGCAATGGGCGATGATAAAGAAGGCTACAGGCAGGATTTTATTGGAATGATAAGATCTTATAATTTAGTAGCTGCGCGTTAATTCTAATTGGGCCCGCTAGAGTGGGCCCAATTATTTTTCCTTCCATTTATTTATACAATGGAGTACCCGTTCTGCTGAAATGTTTAAATGCTTAACTGATTTTCCGTCATCCTCCAGGAAAATTGATTTTTTTCCTACTGGCCCCCAACGCGAGGCATGCATTGGTCTTTTAGAGGAGTAAAGTCCCAGACAATGGATGCCGCTGGCAGCTGCAATGTGTAAGGGGCCTGTACTGCAAGCCACTAATCCTTGACAATGTTGTATCAGGTTGATTAATTGAGTCAGGTCTAGTTTGCCAGTTAAATCGGTAACATGTGGCAGATTAAAAAAATCCGGGCACTCGTTTTTAATTAATTCACCTTCTGAAGCAGTTCCGGTAAGCAATATTTGAAAACGATCGGCATCTAAATTATTGGCTAGTGTATAAAATTTTTCCAGGGCATAGTCAAGTGCGCTGCCCTTGGATTTGGTGTGAAAGATGAGATTGAATTTATCGGGATAAATAAATTGAGTCAATTCACTTTGCAACACAGATTTCTTCCAGCCATAAAGCTCTTTGATTTCATTGTGAGATACGTTTGTGTTAACACCAAGCGGTTTAAGTAATTTTATATTCAATTGTGATTCATGCAAATCGCTGTTTTTTCTTCCCAGGTTGATCAGTTTATTGCAAGTAAGCAGGTGAAACAAGCGATGAGAAGTACCAATGCGCAACTTGATGTTTGCCCTTTTAGCAGCAATTGCAATTTCTTTTTGTGGTAGTACATGTACAATAGCATCTGCTCGCAGACCACCTAAACCTTTTGCCTGGATATCAGTCCAATTATGAAATTCATCTATGTGCTCACAGTTATCAATCAGGGCTTTTGTGTAGGGTTTACCCAAAAACAAAATTTTGCTCTCAGGAAATTGTGTTTTTATTACGCCAGCCATGGGCAGGGTAAGCATGACATCACCAAGATTATCTGTGCGGCTAAGTAGGATTCGCATGTTTGTTCAGTTCCCTTATTTTACTGTACTTCAAAAAATTTGACAAAGCCGATATCCGGCAAATGATAAATCCGTAATACCCATCTAAAAACCCTAGTTGAAAAAAGTATTTTTTTACAAAAGTGAACCAGGGATTTAAAATAACATGAAAAATCAAGGTCACTTTTTTGCCTTTTCTGTGCGCTTCCTTTGCCGCGATTTCTGAAAAGCTGTTGGCCGTGCGCACATGACTGGCGATTGTAGGAAATGAATAATGTAGTAAATCTCCTTTAAGATGCTTTATACGCAATCCACTTTCCATGATAACTTTATCGTGCGGATTCTCACCCTCCCATTTTCCTTTCCTTCTATTCCACAACCGGGTTTTTGTATCAGGATACCAGCCACAATGCTTTATCCATTTTCCACAATAGTTTGTGAGGCGGTTAAAACAGAAAGCATCGTGCGTCCAATTTTGTTTGGCAGATAAGATCGAATTTCTAAGCGCATCGCTCAGCACTTCATCTGCATCAAGCGAAAGCACATAATCATAAGTAGCCTGTCTCATGGCATAATTCTTTTGCTGAATATGTCCTTCGAATTTATGTTGAATAAATTTAGCCCCATTTGATCTTGCAATTGCTTCTGTGCGATCGGTTGAAAATGAATCAACCACAACTATTTCGTCAGCAATACCTCTTAGAGAATTAAGGCATCGTTCGAGATTCAACTCCTCATTAAGCGTAATGACGACTGCTGATATTTTTACTGATTCCATTGTGCTTTGCTCAGCCAAATTTATTCACAATAAAGTGATCTTCAGTTTTTTTCAGTCATCTCTATCGCATTATATTTACCGGTATACTAATTTAATTCGTTTGAGCAGCCACAAAAAGATCTACCGGAAGTGCCAATCCAAAGGGTTTAAGCCGGCTCATGTTGCAGAGGTTGGGGTATATATGCCCGATACATCAAATGTAATTGATTACATCGAAGAGGGAGTAAAGACTACTTTGGTAGAGGCTAATCCCGAATTTGTAGGGAAAATTGAAGATAGATTTACAGGTTATCATAATGTGCAATTACATCCAAAGGCAGTACATCACACGAAAGGAATCTTGTCTTTTTATAAGCGCGGACCTTCAACTTTTGCAAGCGATGTTTTGAGTCCGGCCATCATCAATGATCAATACCAGGCTATTGAAGGTGACAGGTTCGAGGTAGAAGCCGTTACTTTTGATTCAATAGATAACGGTGATATTGATTTACTGAGTATTGATATTGAAGGGGCAGAGTGGAATGTGTTGATGCATTTAAAAAGCCGACCGAAGGTTATCTCAGTTGAAACACATGGTAAGTATTACACAAATCCAGAGCTAAAGAAAATAAAAGACTGGATGTTTACAGAAGGTTATACGCTATGGTTTAAAGACAAAAGCGATTCTGTTTTTGTAAAGGCAAATATTATAAATATTGACTTAAGCGATAGGTTGAGATTATTCTTTTATAACATCTATCTTTCGCTTAGAAAACTTAAAGGCTACTTTACAGGAAGAATAAAATAAACTATGCCAGTCAATTTGCTGAACAACACATCATTGTATAGAATGATTGACCCAGGCAACTCAGATAAATCACAAGTTGGTGCCAGTTAAAGTATTAGTAATATCCGATTACCGCGCCACAGTAACGGTGAGACCGGAAGCTGAAATATTTATTGGCTTGCAAAAACTCGGACTTGATATTTCCATTATGACGTATGGAGATGCGGCCTATGTACAGAAATTCAAGGCAGCAGGTATAAAAGTAATTGATTATCATCCCGAAAGGAAGTTCAGTTTAAAAGATATACGCATTATTAAAAATGAAATAAAGTCTGGGGCCTACCACGCCATTCATTTATTCAACAGCCCATCTATGACGAATGGTGTTTTTGCTGCCTATGGTACTAAGGTAAAGGTGGTATTGTACAGGGGGTATACAGGTAACATCAGTTGGTTTGATCCTTTTATGTATATCAAATACCTGAGCCCAAGGGTAGATATGATCGTTTGTTTGGTAGAAGCCATCAGGCAACTTTTCCTGAGAAATTTTGTGAACGAGAAAAAACTCATCACGATCAACAAAGGGCATGATGTAAGCTGGTACCAGGGTGTTGCGCCAGATAAGTTGGAAGAACTAAATATTCCACCGAATGCGTTGAAGCTGGTTTGTGCTGCGAACATGCGCCCCATGAAAGGGGTAAAGTACTTATTAAAAGCTACGCACCATTTACCTGCAGATGCAGAAATTCATTTGTTATTGCTTGGGCATAATATGGATGCGCCTGAGTTCAAAGAATTGATCGAAAAAAGTCCGATAAAAAATAAAATACATCAACTTGGGTTCAGGAAGGATGTATTAAATGTAGTGAAGGCTTGTGATGTTTTTGTGCTAGCATCGATTAAAGGAGAAGCCATTACAAAGGCGGTGATCGAGTCTATGTCACTAGGTGTTGCACCATTAATCACCGACATCCCCGGCAACAAAGACCTGGTTATAGATAATCAATGCGGTATTGTTGTTCCAGCTAAGAATCCCAGGGCTTTGGCAGAAGGCATTTTAAAATATTATCATGATCGTTCGTTGGTCTCAAACTATGGGATTGCCGCCAGAAAGCATATTGAAACAAACCTGAATATCCACGACACCGTGCTGAAATTCAAAAAAATGTATGAAGAACTGGCTTCAAGCGTAGAAAACTGAGCAAAGCAGCCTTTTTCCTGCAGGGTATTCAAAAAAAAGTTGCACATTTAACTTCCTTTTTAGACAAAGAATGAGCGAAGAGCCCAGACAGCGCTACACGCAGCAACAGAAGAACGATATCTTCAATAATGAGTTCATGCCACATGTGAACTCCATGTACAATTTTGGCTATCGTTTAACACTGGATGAGGATGATGCCAAAGATCTGGTACAAGATACTTTTTTGAAATCGTATAGATTCATTGACTCATTCCAACAAGGAACTAATGCTAAAGCATGGCTGTTCCGAATCTTGAAGAACAGCTTCATTAATGATTACAGAAAGAAAAGTAAAGAACCTGCAAAGGTTGATTACCAGGAAGTAGAAGGGTATTATAATTCTGATGATGTTGATGAAGTAATTACAACTGACTTGCGAGCAGAGACATTGCAAGACATGATTGGAGATGAAATCTCCAATGCGCTTAATGCACTAGATGTCGATTTTAGAACAGTAATTATTCTGTGTGATCTGGAAGGATTTAAATACGATGAAATGGCCAAGATACTTGATATTCCGATTGGGACAGTTCGCAGCCGTTTACACCGTGCAAGAAACTTATTAAAAGAAAAACTAAGCGAATACGCCCAAAAGATGGGTTATAAAAATGCCTAACCTAATGTTAAACTTAATTTGCTAATGATGAGTCAGCAGCAAGAAGAAAAACCCGACCACAGAACCTGTCTCGAAATCCTTAACCTGGTAATGGATGGAGAAGCCACAGCCGAGCAAGAAGAAATGTTTGTAAAGCATATTCAAACTTGCATGCCTTATTATGAGATTTATACACTTGACCGAACCATTAAGGAAATGCTAAAAACTAAATGCTGCAGTAAAGACGTGCCGAACGATTTGTTGGATGCAATCAAGTCAAGAGTAAATGGTGGAGTAGAAAAGTGAGCGGAGGCAAAGCAATTATTTTTTCTGCGCCCTCCGGTTCAGGAAAGACAACTATTGTACAACACTTAATCAAGAACAATCCCGATCTGGGGTTCTCCATCTCAGCTTGTACACGCGACCGTAGAGGTCGGCACGAAATCCACGGTAAGCATTATTACTTCCTAAGCCCAGATGAATTCAGAGAAAAAATTGATCGAAATGAATTCATTGAGTGGGAAGAAGTGTATTCCGGAAATTTTTACGGTACGTTAAAATCTGAAATAGAGAGAATCTGGGATGCTGGCAAGAATGTAATTTTTGATGTGGATGTTAAAGGCGGATTGAATCTTAAAAAATATTTTGGTGATAGGGCCCTGGCAGTTTTTGTTAAAGTGCCCTCATTGGAAGTGCTTGGTAATCGATTAAAAAATCGCGAAACAGAAAGCGCTAACAGCCTATCGGCCCGCTTATTCAAAGCGCAGTTTGAAATGGGCTTTGCGGATAAGTTTGATGTGGTATTGTTGAATGAAGATTTGGATAAATCACTGGCTGAAGCACAGCGACTTTATGATGATTTTAAGTTAAATAATAAAGGGTATTGAACTAATTGTTAATAGTTTGTAGTTTTACGTATAGATTGATTTAATACGTATGGCAACCAAACTAACTTTAAGCATTGATCCAAAGGTAATCGAGAGAGCTAAAAAGTATTCGGAGCAGAAAGGGGTGAGTCTTTCTAAGCTTATCGAAGAATATCTTCAGAAAATTACCGGTTCAGCAAAAAGAAAATCTAAGAGATCCATACTTGAATTGAGGGGAATTGGCGGCCCACTCCCGGCAGATTTTGATCATAAGAAAGCTGTACGAGATTATGTTTATGAAAAACATTTCAAATAATGATTCAAAAGGTATTTCTTGATACTAATATCCTGATAGATATTATTCACAACAGGGAGCCTTTTGTTAATGAGGCATTGAAAATCCTAACTTCCAAAGAAGAATATAATTACGAATTATATGTATCATCACTCAGTATAGCCAACCTGGCATACTTATTAGATAAACTAAAAAGAAAGCCTCATCCAGTAATTGCGAAAGTACTTTACTGGGCAAAGACAATATCGCTGACTCAGGAAATTATACATGAAACAACTATGTCTAAGTTTGAGGATTTTGAGGATGGCCTACAATATTTTTCTGCGATCTCTGCAAATGTTGATGTAATCATTACACGTGATACAAAAGATTATAAGCATTCGATGCTGCCAATTATGATACCTGCTGAGTTTCTAGAATTTCTTCAACAATGAAAATCGGTCTCTTCTTCGGATCTTTTAATCCCATACACAGCGGCCACATGGTAATAGCAAACATGATGGTTGAGCTTTCCGATCTCGATAAGGTCTGGTTTGTGGTTTCACCTCAAAACCCGCTCAAACGAAGCAAAAACCTGCTGCACGAATTCGATCGAATAGATATGGTGAGGGCAGCAGTTTTCGACAACTACAAGCTGGAAGTAAGTGATGTAGAATTCAAACTGCCGAAGCCAAGTTATACCGTGAATACATTGGTGCATCTTTCAGAAAAACACCCTGAGAAAAAATTTAAAGTAATTATTGGTGAAGATAACCTGCTCAACTTTGAGCGATGGAAAAACTACCAGGTAATACTTGATGACTATGGATTATATGTTTATCCACGTCCCAATACGCAACCCTCAGCATTGAAATCGCATCCTAATGTAAAAATGGTGAATGCCCCGCTAATGGATGTCTCTGCAACTTTTATCAGGAATTGTGTAAAGAAAAACAAATCCATACGTTATCTCGTACCAGACCCTGTAGAGGAGATCATACGGTCGAGGGGGTATTATCTTTAATTGCCAATTGATGAAGTATATTGTTCTTTTCGGCAGCCTTATCGGACTGCTATTTTCATTTTCAGATTTACAAGCCGCTGGAGTAAAGGGTACCGTGAGGGGTGATGATGGCCTTCCGTTATCATTTGCCACCATTTATGTTAAGCAAACAGAATCGGGCACCACAACCAATGATGAAGCCTATTATGAATTAAATTTAGCTCCGGGTAATTATGAACTGGTGTTTCAATATTTGGGTTACGAAACCCAGGTGCACCAGGTAGAAATAAGCAATGATTTTATTACCCTCAATGTGGTGCTTAAAACGCAGGTGACCATGCTGCGTTCAGTAGAGATCAAAGCGGGGAAAGAAGATGCTGCTTACAGCATTATGCGCAAAGCAATTTCCAAATCCAAGTTCCATCTCAATCAATTGGACAGCTTCTCCATGAAGGTATACATCAAAGGAGCGGGCAAAATGACCAAGATTCCTTTCTTTGCCAGGAAACAAATGCTGGAGGAGGGTGTAGACACTTCAAGGGTATTTGTCTCGGAATCGATAAGTGAGATTTTTTATCGCAGACCCGATAGTTTTACCGAGAAGGTAATTGCCATTTACACCAAGGGTGATGACAACAGCACATCACCGAATTCATATATCACCAATAGTTTTTACCAACCCGAAATTGTAGGCATTGTTTCTCCACTATCGCCAGCTGCATTTTCTTATTACAAGTTTGAATACCATGGCACGCTGCGCGACAGGGATTATGAAGTGAGTAAAATTAAAGTGATACCTCGCGCCAGGGGAGAAAATGTTTTTGAAGGTTTTATTTACATCGTAGAAGACTGGTGGAGTTTACACAGCACAAATTTAAAAACAACCAAGCTGGGCATCGATATTTTTATTGATCAGATCTATGCCCCCATAGAAGATAAGGCATGGATGCCTGTTTCGCACAAGTTTATAATTGATGGATCATTCTTCGGTTTTGGATTTCTTTACAACTACGTGGCTTCGGTAAGTGATTATCAAATATTTCTCAATCCAGACCTGGATGTGAAGTTTGAAGTAATTGATGAAAAAACAGAAAAAGAAGTGGCCAAAGAAGTGAAGGCAAAGCAAACAGATACCAAGACTTTGGATATTCAGGAGCGATTAGCATCCGGTGAAGAAGTTACCCGTAAAGATTTGCGCAAAATGATCAATGAATATGAAAAAGAATCTATGAAGGAATCAAAACAACCGGATGTTATTTCCTCCCGCTGGTTTTCTATTGATAGCTTGGCAAGAAAAAAAGATTCTACCTATTGGGAATTGATACGCCCCATACCCTTATCCAGTTTAGAAGAGCGTGGCTACGCCCAGATGGATAGCATCGCTGAAGTGGAAAAAAGAAAGCAGGAAGGCGATAGCATTAAAACCAAAAGCAAAAAAGGTTTTCAGATTTATGACATCATCATCGGAGATAATTTTAAATTGGGTAAACGCACCTGGTTATACATAGAATCTCCTTTGTCAACCTTTATGTACAATACGGTTGAAGGTTATAACTTCGATTACAAATTGCGCTTAAGCACTTCATTCAAAGACAAGAACGATAAAACACATATCGTTCAGATTTCACCCGTTGCCCGATATGCTTTTAGCCGCAATATGCTAACAGGATATGCAAATCTAAATTACCGCTACAATCGACAAACCTGGAATTTACGGGCAGGCAGGTACATCAAACAATTCAATGATGCTGAGCCTATACACCCATTGGTAAACTCAGTAATGTCAACTCTGTTTTTTCAAAATTACATGAAGTTGTATGAGCGTGATTTTATTGAAATGGATTATGCCCGCAGGGTTTTGAAAAATAAATGGAGCATGAAAGTAAATGTGAGTCATGCTACGCGCAGAGAATTATTTAACACTTCATTAAATCCATGGTGGAGGGGTGCCGAGCGGGAGAAATTTACCGACAATGCTCCGGTAAATACCTCTTTAACTGATACCGGTTTTCCATCACATCAGGCTTTGATTGCAAACATCAATTTATCAGGCAGACCCTGGCAGAAGTACAGGATAAGAAACGGAGGAAGACAAGCAGTTTCCGGAAGTTCACCTTTGCTGACTTTCAATTACAGAAAAGGAATAAACAGGCTGGCTGAGAGTGATGTAGATTTTGATTTGCTGGAGGCAAGTTTTAAACACACCTTCAAGTTTGGCATTCGCTATGTTGATTTTGC
>CAZVFM010000107.1:0-8793 GCA_964626095.1 uncultured Roseivirgaceae bacterium
GGAGGGGTCCCGAGACTTCGGGAGGGGGAGGAAAAACTGAGCCGCTCGGCTGAGCAGAGGGCTTCTCAAAATTCAGCTTCCTGAAACTTTGTGTCTTGGTGCCTTGGTGGCAAAAAATGCTAACCACAATTCACCAGGCAGCTGATTCGCCAAGACCAATAGCCGCACAACCCGAATACTGTCCCCCCTCTGGAAGGGTCCCGAGACTTCGGGAGGGGGAGGAAAACTACTGAGCAAAGAGCATCTGTAAAAAACTCCATGCACCACTCTCCTCCGAAGAAGACTGACAGCTTGAGTCATGGTTTTTAGAGATGACCTATATTTGAATTTTCTAAAATACAACATGAAAATCGGCCTGATCTCTGATACCCATGGCTACCTGCCGGATTCCCTCTTTGAGCATTTCAAAGACTGTGATGAGATTTGGCACGCAGGCGATATTGGCAACATTTCCCTGGCCGATGAACTGAGTAAATTTAAATCGCTCAAAGCGGTTTATGGTAACATCGATGGAATAGATATCCGTGCTCAATACCCTGAAGACTTACGATTCAATTGCCAGGGATGGGATATTTTGATCACGCACATTGCGGGCGCACCGCCCAAATACAATAAAAGGATAAAGGCCCTCTTGAATGAAAAGCCACCCCAAATCCTGGTTTGTGGTCACTCACACCTGCTGCGAATAGAAAAAGATCCAAAACACAACAACATGCTCTACCTCAATCCCGGGGCAGCCGGCATTCATGGCTTTCACAAGAACCTAACCCTGATCAGGTTTGAACTGGAAAAGACTAAGATCAATAATATGCAGGTAATTGATTTGGGGAAGAGAGGCTTAGGACCACACCACGGTTCATAGTGAAATGAAAAAATGTGATGTGGTCCCGACTATGGCAAAATAACTCTGCAGCTTTAGAAACTAATTTTCTCGGCTCCTAAGCTTTAGAAACCTCTCTATTATTTTTTGGCTTTCGCCTTAAATTCTTCCTTGATAGCCTCTACATCAACCGATTTAATTACCGGCTTGGCCTTCAGGCTTTTAATGCTGGCCTGCCTTACTTTAGACCTTGATTTCAGCTTTCTCTCTTTTCTTTTTAATCTGGTAACAGCCATTACAATTCTTGTTTTTTTTAAAGGGATGGCAAAGTTAATGTATAGGTATTACTAAAAAAAACAAAAGCCCAAGATTACTTAAAATCGTCATTAATGACCCATTTTGCGGCTTTTTCATATTACTTCGTAGTTTTACAGCCATGATGCAAAAACCCTCCCTCCCCAAAGGTACCCGCGACTTTGGCCCCCAGGTAATGGCCAAACGTAAATTCATCATACAGGCCATATCCGAAACCTTTAAAAAGTATGGTTTCCTGCCCCTGGAAACCCCGGCCATGGAGAACTTAACTGTACTTACCGGCAAGTACGGGGATGAGGGAGATAAACTGATCTTTAAACTATTGAACTCGGGCGACTACCTTGCTGCGGCCTCTGCCCAGCACCTAAAAGCAGGTAGCCAGGCCTTGCTTCCCCTCATTGCTGAAAAGGGCTTGCGCTATGACCTTACCGTGCCCTTTGCCCGGTATGTGGTCATGAACCGCAGCGAAATCAGCTTCCCCTTTAAACGCTACCAGATCCAGCCGGTATGGCGGGCCGACAGACCCCAACGCGGACGCTACCGCGAGTTTTACCAATGCGATGCCGATGTGGTGGGTACCGATTCCCTCCTATGTGAAATGGAAATTGTGTTGATGATCAAAGAGATTCTGCAAAAGCTGGGCCTCAATAACTACAGCATCAAAATGAATCATCGTGGGATACTTTACGGATTAGCAGAAGTCTTGGGCGCCAAAGGAAAAGAAAACGCACTCTTTACAGCCATCGATAAGCTCGACAAGATGGATGAAAGCAAGGTAACTGAAGAACTCCTGGAAAATGGATTCAGTACGGCTCAAACCAGGCAATTGTTTGAATTGCTACGCGCAAAAGAAAGCAATGCCGAACAACTTGAATTCATCAACGAAAAACTGGGCAGCACCACCCAGGGAAAAAAAGGAAGCGATGACCTGAACAAAATAATTGCCTTGCTGCTGCAATCGGGTAGCACTGACGATAAGCTCAGGATGGATATCGCATTGGCCAGGGGACTCAGCTATTACACAGGAACCATCTTCGAACTGAAAATAAACAACGTAAAGATTGGCAGCGTGGGTGGTGGCGGTCGCTACGATGACCTTACCGGTATCTTTGGTATGCCGGGTGTTTCAGGCGTAGGTTTTTCTTTTGGCATCGACAGGCTATACGATGTAATGGATGAACTCAATCTTTTTCCTGTGGAAGCGGGTCAATCTTCAAAAGTGTTGATCGTTCATCTTGACGAAGCCAGTTTTAATTTCGGAATCAAAGCATTAAAGCAAATTCGCGATGCGGGCATAGCGGCAGAAATTTATCCTGACCTAAGCAAAGTCAAAAAGCAAATGGAATATGGCAATCGAAAACAAATACCCTATGCCCTCATCATTGGAGAAGAAGAAATAAAATCAGGCGAACTCGCATTGAAAAATATGCAGACTGGCGAACAACAAAGCTTGCCTTTAAATCAAATCATTGAAAAACTTTCTGCTTGAAAAAAATCCACACCATATCTTCCGCAACCATAGGCCTGGAACAACTCAGCCTTGCCCTCAAGGGATCAATCGAATTAAAGCTCTCCGAAACAAGCATTGCAGCAATAGAAAAATGCAGAAACTACCTTGACAATAAAATAAAAGATTCAAACGAACCTGTATATGGGATCAATACTGGTTTTGGTTCCTTGTACAACTACAACATTTCAAAACAAGAGCTCGAAAAACTACAGGAGAACCTGGTGAAGTCACATGCCTGTGGCACCGGTGATGAAGTACCCCAAGACCTGGTTCGCCTCATCTTGTTCCTCAAAATTCAATCGCTCGCTTACGGGTATTCAGGGGTACAGTTAAGTACCGTTGAACGATTGATAACAATGTACAATAAAAACATCCTGCCGCGTGTTTTCGAAATGGGTTCGCTCGGTGCTTCCGGTGACCTTGCTCCCCTCGCCCACCTCGCCTTGCCATTGATAGGCTTGGGAGAAGTAAATTTTAATGAGCAATTACAAGACGCAAAATCTGTACTGGAACAATTCAAACTCGAAGCCCTGCACTTCAAAGCCAAAGAAGGACTGGCACTGCTTAACGGCACGCAGTTCATGAGCGCCTATGGAACTTACTGCCTCATACACGCATGGAGACTGATCTCACTGGCAAACAAAATTGCCGCCCTTTCCCTGGATAGTTTCGATGGGCGCATAGAACCCTTTGATGAGAAGGTACATAAAATAAGGCCACAAAAATCTCAGGCATGGGTTGCCAAAGAAATTGCAGCACTACTAAAAGATTCTGAGCTTATCAGGCAAGAGAAAAAACATGTGCAAGACCCCTACTCCTTTCGATGTATTCCACAGGTGCATGGTGCAAGCATGGATACCATCGCTTATGTACACAACATCCTCATGGCTGAGGTGAACGGAGTAAGTGATAACCCGAATGTTTTTCCGGATGAGGATGAAATCATCTCCGCAGGAAACTTTCACGGACAACCCCTGGCCCTTGCTTTTGATTTCCTGGCCATAGCTTTAGCCGAACTCGGCAGCATTTCTGAAAGAAGAACTTATCAATTAATTTCAGGTGCACGTAATTTACCCAATTACCTTGTGGCCAAACCGGGAATCAATTCAGGTATGATGATCCCGCAATACACAGCAGCCTCATTGGTAAGTCAAAACAAACAATTGTGTACACCCGCTTCGGTAGACTCCATTGTTTCATCCAACGGACAGGAAGACCATGTAAGCATGGGTGCCAATGCGGCAACAAAACTCTACAAGCTGGTAAACAATGTGTACAGTATATTGGCAATAGAACTTATCACAGCGGCACAAGCCCTTGAATTCAGAAGGCCTTTAAAGACATCCGCTCCACTGGAAGCCCTGGTAAGCAATTTCAGAAAGGAAGTTCCGTTCATGGAGTATGACCGCATGCTTTATAAAGACATTCATAAAGCAGAGCATTTCTTAAAGAACATAGACAGCAAACCCATAAATGAAATCAACAACTAAAATATTTCTTTTCGGTTGTTTTTGCTTTTTTATTTGTTCGGCAAGCGCACAATACATCAGTCAGGACGGGCGCTTTCAAATAGATGAACGCAAGGGTTGCGCACCCTTTCAATTTACTTTTACCAATCTTGAAGCAGGTGAATGTTCAGCAGTTCGTCCCTGCGCCATCGGATACTTTTTAAACGGCAGTACCCAATTCATAGAAATAAACGCCAACATCACAACAGGCTCAGCCATTGCCACACTTACCGATATAGGGTCCTATGAATTTATTGCCAACTATGGCGGACAGTTAGTCGACAATATAATTATTGAAGTAAGAGAAAATAATCCTCCGGATTTTCAAGTGCTTGCCTGCAGCAACAATGACGTAAGAATTTCAGTCACCGAAAATATCTATGAACAATATGTAATTAATTTTGGTGATGGTTCGGCCGATCAGGTCATCAATAATATTTCTCCAATCCTTCAGCATGATTACACGGCACAAGGAACTTACCCGATCAGTGTCAGGGGTCGCGACCTGAACGCCAAAGACAACTGCAATAGCTCAACACAAAACTTTAACACCTTCAATACCCTACCGCTTGTTCCCATTAACACCTTGAACACGCTAGACCTGAATACCATTCAACTTTCCTTCAATACCAGCCCGGGCCTGCAGTTTCGACTGCAGATCGCCCTAAACAGCAACGTTAACTTTCAACTCCTGCAAAACATTATTGGCGATGGCCAGACAGTAACGATGGAGGTACCAAATCTGAATACTGAAAATAATTATTATTGCTTCCGCTTGGGTAGCTACGATCCCTGCACCAATACCACCAGCTTTGGACCGGTAATATGTAGCATACGCTTGTCACTTCAAGTGGACAATAATGTAAACAGGTTAAACTGGAACATTCAACAAGGAGGAGTAAATAATTACAGCATTAACAGAAACGGAGCAGCCTTTATCAGCAACTGGCCCAATACTTTTTTAAATGATTCAGACATTAACTGCAATGAACCTTATTGTTACCAGGTAACAGCCAATTATACCAATGGATCTAGAAGCACTTCCATTGAGCGTTGTGGTGTTTCCTTTAATAACTTCACTCCTCCTGCCATCAATAACCTGAGTGTAAGTGCGCAAAACAATGCTGTTCAAATTGACTGGCTCGCTCCTGATAATATTGACATCCCCTTTTATAACGTAAGGCGTTCCATAAACACTGGCAATTTCCAGGTCATTCAAAATGTACCAACACTAAGTATAAGCGATAACCAAAACCCCGAAGAAAATAATCTATGTTACCGTGTTGATTATACTGAAGCCTGTGGCAATGAAAGCCCTGCTGGAATTACGGCTTGTGTAATTCAACTAAGTGCTGAGATGGGGAGCGATAATATTGCCACACTTAGCTGGACGGCTTACAATGGCTGGGCCGATGGTGTTCTTGAATACAGGTTACAAAAATTTAATGCCCAAGGACAGTTTCTTCGTTCCTTCACCATAAGTGCAGGCACAAGTTTCAGAGATGAAATAAATGACCCCTTCAATCAGAAAGTAATTTATGTTGTTACTGCAATTCCAAACACAAGCGGCTTATCCAATGCAGTATCTAATTCAGTTACCATATTAAAAGAACCCAACATTTATTTTCCCTCTGCCTTTACTCCCAATGAAGATAACCTCAACGATGTGTTCAGGGTATTTGGTCAGTATGTAAATACTTTCAGGATTAAAATTTTTAACCGATGGGGTGAATTGGTGTACACGTCAAACAGAATTAATGAGGGATGGGATGGTAATTTTAAAGGCAAACCGCAACCCGAAGGCACCTATGCGTTTGTGTGTGAGCTTACAGATGAAGACGGTCGCAACTTCACGCGCGCTGGTAGCGTTGTCTTATTTAGAAAAGAGTAATTTCACACCCAAACACAAAAGCTATGTTAGATATGATGAAAATGCTTGGCAAAATGAAAGAAGTGCAGGCCAAGCTAAAGGAGGCACAAGACAACCTGGTACATGTTAAGACATCGGCTGAATCGGGAGGAGGCATGGTAAAAGCAACGGTGAATGGAAAAAAACAAGTGGTCATGCTCGATATCGATCCTGATATATTAAAGGTTACTGATAAAGTACTGGTACAAGACCTGGTGGTTGCAGCCATCAATAAGGCCATAGAAGATGTAGACGTACTGGCCCGTGAAGAATTGAAGAAAAGTACAGAAGGTTTAGTACCAAACATCCCGGGATTGGATTTGGGAAATATGATGTGATGCAAAAAATTGCCGTTGTCATTTTAAATTACAATGGCTGCAAGCACTTGCAGCAGTTTCTCCCTTCAGTTGTTCGGTTCAGTGAAGCTGCTGATGTGATCATTGCCGACAATGCTTCTACAGATGATTCGATAGAATGGCTCAAAATTAATTACCCGAATCTCAGGCGCATTAACCTCGACAAAAATTACGGATTTTGTGAAGGCTATAACCGGGCAATACAACAGCTTGAACACGAATACACCGTATTACTTAACAGCGATGTTGAAGTAAGCAGCAATTGGTTGGCTCCCTTAATGGAAACGCTTGACAACGATCCTCAACTGGCAGCAGTTCAACCGAAAATCTGTGCGTTCTTACAAAAGGATCATTTCGAATATGCCGGTGCAGCGGGTGGCTTTATCGACAATATGGGCTATCCCTTTTGTCGCGGCCGTTTGTTTAATATTACCGAAAAAGACGAAGGTCAATACAATAAGCCCATCGAAGTTTTTTGGACAAGCGGGGCTTGCATGATGATCAGAACAAAACTATTCAAAACCTACAAAGGTTTTGATCCGGATTTCTTTGCACACATGGAAGAAATTGACCTTTGTTGGAGATTGCAGCGAGCTGGCTATAAGTTAATGAACATCCCCCAAAGTACCGTTTATCATCTCGGGGCAGGAACCCTGGCTAAAAACAACCCAAGAAAAACTTACCTCAACTTTAGAAATAACCTCGACCTGGTATGCAGACATTGGAGGGGAACGGAATTATTGATCAAACTGCCCCTCAGACTGCTGATGGACTGGATGGCAGCTGGTTTATTCCTTTTCAACGGCATGCCCAGGCACAGCCTTGCGGTATTTAAAGCCCAGCTTCATTTCTTGCTCAGGTTAGGGAGCACCCTGGGCAAGAGAAAAGCCCTTACTAAATTATTCCCAAAACCTAAACTAATTACAATTTACAGAGGCGTAATAACAAAGGAGTTCTTCATCAATGCAAGACGCAAGTACAGTAAGCTAAAGCACAATCAATAGTACCAGAAAGGATGGTTCTTTCTGCGCAGATGCTTTCGGATATTCATAATAAAGGCCAGGCCCAAATACACCAATACGGGTGATCCAAAAGTCAGAAATGAGCTATAAATAAATATCAGACGAATACTGGAAGTAGCTACGCCAAACTTCTCGGCCAACCTGCTACACACACCAAAAGCCTGACGACCAAAGAAATCCTGTAGTTTGTACATGTAATTATTCATAATCTGCTCGCAAATTCAGGTAAATAATAATCTTAATATACTCAATTTACCCCTAAAAATGTTCTTTTACCGATTTTTTGTAAAGTTTACAAATATAACCTACTGATAAACAAGATGCTGCAAATATCTTCCCATTTTTTTAAGTATTATTGCATATAATTAAACACTAGTATAGTTTTACATTCCTTTTTGAATACTAAAAATTAAAAACAAGATCCATGAGAAAATTATTTTACCTATTAGCATTTGCTGTAGTTGCATCATTAGGTGGCTGTACGCTTCCTAAGATGATAAAATTGGCAAAAGAGCAAAACCTTGATGTTAAACCCAACCCGCTGGAAGTTCATAAGGATACTGTCGCTTACGACATGTCAGCCAACCTTCCGGTAAAAATGTTGGCAAAAGGGACTTCTTACACGGTTAACAGCTTCTATAAGTATGGAGACAATGAAATTGCGCTTGACCCCGTAGTTTTCAGGGCCGAAGATTATCCTAACAGTGGCACAGAAGAGCCTAAGGTAAATAAGTCATTCTCCTTCCCATACAGCCCTGCCATGAAAAGTGGTATGCTTGAGGTTGAAGGTGTAGCGGCAAAAGGCGCTAAAACTAAAACTACGCCAAGAATGTCTGTTGCCCCCGGGGTAATCACAACATCTCAATTGGTGCAGCCTTCATACTTTGCTGCCTATGCAGGACATGGCTACAACAATCAGGAAGAGCTTGTTCCTAATAGCATCGATTTCTTCTTCGATCAGGGACGTTCAAATTTGAAGACTTCAGAAAGATCAAGTGACCGTGGTAAGCAATTCGAAGCTTTTATTGCCGAGAAAAACGTTACAAGAACGGTAACCATTACAGGTACCCACTCACCTGAAGGCGCTGAAAGAATCAACAGCAAACTTTCTCAGGATCGCGCGAAAGTAATTGAAGATTACTACCGCCAGCAAATGAAGCGTTACGATTACAAAGGAATGGCCGACCAGATTCAGTTCATTCTTAAGCCTGTGGTTGAAGACTGGAACGAATTCAAACAAGCATTAGCAAATTACAATGGCATAACTGATGAAGAAAAATCTCAGTACCTGAACATCGTGAACGGCAGTGGATCATTTGTTGATAAAGAAAAGGAGTTAAGAAAATTAGCTAC
>CAZVFM010000108.1:0-8755 GCA_964626095.1 uncultured Roseivirgaceae bacterium
TAGCCTTAGTTACATATTGATTTCCTGGGCCAAAAATTTTATCGACAGCAGGAATGGATTCAGTTCCATAAGCGAGTGCGGCTATAGCCTGAGCACCTCCGATTTTAAATACACGTGTAACTCCGGCCAGTTCAGCCGTATAAAGTATGGCAGGGTTGATTGATCCGGATTTATCGGGAGGACTACAAAGAATTATTTCTTTACACCCTGCTAATCTTGCCGGCATGGCGAGCATGAGCACCGTTGAAAACAATGGAGCAGTTCCACCAGGTATATAGATACCTACCTTTTCAATAGCTACTGCTTTTCTCCAACATAATACTCCGGGAGTAGTTTCTATTTTATCGAAGGTTCTGGCTTGTGCCTGATGAAATTTTTCAATGTTGGCAGCAGCATGTTGAATGGCCAATTTCAATAGCGGGTCTACTCCAGCCGATTTGGCTTTCCATTTTGATTCATGCAATTCAATTTCATTCAATTGTACTTTATCAATTTCGGCTGTAAGTGTAACGAGGGCTTTATCTCCACCACTCTTCACTCTTTCAATGATATTGTTTACGGTACTGTCAAGAAAATCTGTGTCCAGATTTGGTCTTTCATAAAGTGCCTTCCAGTCTTTCTCTTTAGGATTATCAATTAATTTCATCATGCAATCATTTTTTCAATTGGAATTACAAGGATACCTTCAGCACCAAGTGCTTTTAACTGGTCTATTCTTTCCCAGAAATCATTTTCATCAACAACAGAGTGTAAGGATGACCAACCTTCTCTTCCCAAAGGCATAATGGTCGGGCTTTTCATTCCCGGGATGATATTGGTAATGCTGGGAATGGCTGAATTTGGTGCATTTAATAATATATACTTATTATTCTTGGCCTGCCTTACTGCATTTAGACGAAATATTAATTTATCAACCAGTAATTTTTTTCTTGCGGATAATTCGGGATTGGCTACCAATACAGCTTCTGATAGCAAAACCGTTTCAACTTCCTTCAACCCATTGCTTAAAAGTGTGCTACCGGTACTAACAATATCACAAATGGCATCGGCTAGGCCAATACCCGGAGCAATTTCAACAGAACCACTGATTTCATGTATACCCGCATTGATTTTATTTTTCTTTAACCACTTCTTCACAATGTTAGGGTAGGAGGTAGCAATATTTTTCCCTTCAAGAGATTGAAGACTTTTATACTTATCAGACTTAGGTATGGCAATGGAAAGTTTACATTTAGCAAAGTCAAGTCTACTTATTACTTCATTTTTTTTATTTTTCTCCAGCACGATATTCTCACCAATTATACCGATATCAGCTACCTGATCTTCAATATATTGAGGTATATCATCATCCCTTAAAAAGAGAATTTCAGCGGGAAAATTGGTTACGGGAGTTTTTAACTGACCCCGGCCATTGCTAAAGTTTAATCCGCATTCTTTGAGCAACTTAACAGATCCTTCTTCAAGTCGACCCGATTTTTGAATGGCAATTCTTATTAATTCTTTCACTTTGTATATATTTTGTAGTTTTCAATTATGCTTAAAACAAAAAAGGCTTACCACATGGCAAGCCTTTTTAAATGCTTTTTACTTATGAGATTACATAAGCCTGCCATGCAACATGTGGTTTACATGATGATGGTGGTGCAGGTTTATGATGCTATTGTTTCTCATTTACGACCGCTAAGTAATGAACTTAACAGGGAATTACAAAATTTGTTTATTCGGAGAGAGTAATTTTCCTAAAGGTTTGTGTAAAACGGCCCCAAGACCTATAGAAGAGAAAATCAAACCCATAAAGCCCAAAATGAGTACAATGAGCCATCGTTCTACAAAAGAGTCAATAACAGCGGCTGACGGATCATTCGGATTTACCAATACATTTACCTCTTCGCCAATTTCGAAGGCCGGTGGGTTTGATGCTACCTGGCCCCTGGCTTCATAAAAGACGCCTTCCCATTCATAACTAACAATTGGGGTGTACGAATCATACCCATCCAGGGAGATTACCTCACCCAGTACCTTTATTCTTGATTCGTAATCTCGCTCATTGGAAACATAGATTAGCGTAGCTGCAACAAGCATAGGTAGTCCGAAGAATAAGAAGATGCTGCCAAAGATTACAAATGGAAAATTCACTCTCGTGCCAGGCAAATGCGCAATTATTTTGCCTTCTTTCATTAGTTTAGAACTTAATTCCTGTACTATTTTATTGGCCTCGGGTAGAGAGAAATTATATTTATTCTTGAGATGCATGGTGGCAAGCATGCGGCCTTTGCTAAGTAATATTTCTTCCGTCTCTTTGATGGCCTGATCTAGGGAACTCATTGGTTGGATTTTTTATAAAATTTAAGGATTATTTTCCTATTTGCGTGTTATTGGGATGTGATATGATTAGAATTTCGTTTTTTGTAATTCCTCTAGTGATTTTTTCCTGCGCTGAAGGCCCGGAAGTAAAGAAACAGCGTTTTTTGCTAAAAGGTAATGAAGCTTTTACTGAGCGCAGCTTCGATCAGGCCCGTAAGTATTATGTTGAAGCTTTGCGTTATGATTCCTGCTTTGCTGATGCATGGAATAATCTTGGTACTATTTCTTATCGCACTAATAAATATCAACAGGCTGCGAATGAATACGAACAAGCCATCAATTGCAAACCCGATTTTTGGGAGGCTTATATTAACAGAGCGAATACTTATTACGAGCTTAATGAACTCTATAGGGCTGAGCAAGACTTAAATAGATTATTACAAATTTGGCCGGATACATTAAACGTACATTTTGCACTTGGACTGGTGTATACCAAGCTACGAGATTACAATAGAGCAATAGAGGCATTTGACCGCTCGCTTAAGTTAAGTCCTGCTAACGCAGAAATATTAATTAACCTGGGCACGGTATATTATTATCAGAAAAGGTATGACACTGCAGAGCAACTTTTGAAGCAAGCCATTGGACTTAATGAGAAAGAAGCAAATGCCTATAATGCAATTGCATTGATAAGTATTGAGAAAGGAAATTTTAATGAGGCAATGGATTATCTGAATCAGGCTTTAAAATTGCAGCCGGGTCAGGCTTACTTTCTCAACAATAGAGGATTTGTTTATTTAGAAATGAATGAACTGGAGAAAGCTGAAGCTGACATCAATAGCAGTATGTTAAAAGATCCTTACAATGCCTGGGTACACCGCAATAAGGGTTTATTATATCTTTATCGTAAAGATTATGCTAATGCTATTCGATTGTTAGAACAGTCGGCCAGTATAGATCCTTTTGTTGACAAGATTTATTTTTATCTCGGCAATGCCTATTATGATGCTGGTGATTTGGCTAAGGCTTGCAGTGCTTGGAAAGAATCAGTTCGCAGGCAAGAGCATGTTTCGATTAAATTGCCTGGAATTAACTGTAATTAAAGCTTGTGTTAAACGATAAATTTATAACAGACCTTGTTGAAAGATTAAAACAACCGCTGCCGGGAGCTAAAGCCCATGAACCCATGCGGGCAATACCAAAAGGAAGTGTATTGCCCAACTTTAATTTTAAAGAAGCACCCAGAAAAGGAGCTGTGCTGATTTTGCTTTACCCAGATAAACAGCAATTACTTTTTCCTTTAATAAAAAGAGCAACTTACAAAGGAGTTCATAGTGGGCAAATTGCCTTGCCTGGTGGAAAGTCTGAACCGGGCGACAAGAATATATTAGATACAGCATTAAGAGAAGCAGAAGAAGAGATTGGAATAAATAAAAGCAAAGTTGAGATTATTGGTCAACTCAGCGATTTTTTTGTGATGCCAAGTAATTTTATGGTGAGCCCGGTAATTGGTTTTATGGCTGAGCGCCCAAAGTACATACCAGACCCGACTGAAGTTGAGAAGGTATTGGATGCATCTTTACAGCAAATTATATATGAGGAATCCGTTCTGCGAAAAACCATCATGGCTGGTGGTATTTATGAAATGGATGCACCCTGTTTTGAAGTAGCTGGTGAAACAGTATGGGGAGCAACAGCCATGATACTAAATGAGTTAAGAATAATACTTAAGGGTATAGGTCTTTAAAAAAGGAAAAGGCCGGTGGCAATACCGGCCTTAACCAAACCCTAAACAACAATGGCTAAGCTATTAGCCAGAGACTTTTGAGGCGTATGTTTCTAGTTTGCCAATCTCCTGGTCAATCATCCAGAGACCAACACCCTCTTCGCCTATAAGATCAAATATTTCTACTGCCCTGCGGGCTAATGTTTCTTCTTCCCTTTGCTCCATTACATACCATTGCAAAAAGTTAAAAGTCGCAAAGTCCTTAATCTGAAAACACTGGTCAACAATGCGGTTGATAGACTTTGTTACTTCTATTTCGTGGTGTAGTACATCTTCAAACACCTCTCTGAGGCTTTTGAATTTGTGCTTAATGCCTTTAATTTCGGGTTGTAAAGCGTGCCCTCCGGCAGCATTGATATAGCCAAATAGTTTAAGCATATGCTGACGCTCTTCTTCGGCATGCCGATACAGAAACTGGGATGAGTTTTCAAAACCCTGAGTCTCACACCAGGAAGCCATTGACAGGTAATGAGCAGAAGAGGTACCCTCCATCACAATCTGTTCGTTCATGAGTTGCTCAATTTCTTGATTTATCGATCTTTTTGACGTAACCACCTGCTTTTTCATAGAATTTATTCCCCTTCTTAAATATATGGAGCCACTTCCTTTTTAACCTTAATCTGCCCACAAAAATTTTTGTGGAATACTTTCATCTCTTCTATTTGGAATTATTCTAAATAAAATATTGATTTGTCTCATTATTTAGATCGATTCTAAACAAGAATTAAATTTTATCTAAACTCATACATTGATGCTAATCAAATTAAAACTCCTTTTTCTGTTTGTTTTAGGGACTTTTTTAGATTCCGCTGCACAAAACAGGCTTTCGCTAAATGGAAAAATCCTGGATAATAATGGTACACCTTTGGAGAATGTACATGTGCAATTAAATGGTACTCTCTTTGGAACATACACCAATAGTGAAGGGAATTTTGCACTCAACAATATCCCTTTAGGAAAGTATCTTTTGGTGGCCTCCAATGTAGGCTATATTCAGGTTAAGCAAGAAATTGAAATTACAGAAGATTCTAAGCCCTTAGAGTTGAATTTAAGCGAAGACACTTTTATACTCCCTCAGTTATATGTGATTAATTCCAGGGACGGACTATTTAATAAGATACCTGGCTCTGTAACCTACTTAAATCGCACAGAGATTAATCGTTTAAGTCCCATCTCTGGAAATGAGGTGTTTAGGAGAGTCCCTGGGCTTAATGTTGTTGATGAGGAGGGGATAGGGCTTCGGGCCAATATTGGTATAAGGGGTTTAGATCCCGATCGCAGTCGTAGTGTTTTAATTCTCGAAGATGGTGTTCCTGTTGCACTAAATCCTTATGGGGAGCCTGAGTTGTACTATTCTCCCGCCATAGATAGGATGGAAGGAATAGAAGTATTAAAAGGCAGTGGCCAGATATTGTATGGCCCGCAAACCATTGGAGGGGTGATCAACTACATAACTGCAGCCCCCCCTGCTGAGCAGGAAATAGGACTTCGTTTGATTGGTGGTTCCGGATCATATTTTAGTGCACTGGCATCCTACGGAAATACGTTCAACAACACTGGAGTTCAAGTTAACTACCTCAGAAAGCAAGCGGAAGCAGTTGGCGCGACTAATTTTACAATCAACGATTTCAGCACAAAGTTGAGAATACCGCTTGCTGAGCGCTCTTCATTAGGAATAAAACTTTCGGTATATAATGAACTTTCAAACTCAACCTATGTAGGTATTACACAAAGCATGTTTGATATAGGAGGAGATGATTTTAGCGTGCTTGTTCCAAACGATGGGCTTGATGTAAAGCGTTATTCAATTAGTTTTTCACATCATCAGGAGTTGAATGAAAAATTAAGCCTACAGTCTACACTCTTTGCTTATACCACCACCCGTAATTGGCGCAGGCAGGACTACAGTTACAACACATTTGCGAACGGGGTTTTAAATGCTCCTCCTGATGATTGGACAGGCGTGGTATGGGGTGATGAAAGTGTACCCGGTGGAGCAATTTATTTACGTAATCGTACAGGTAACCGCGACCGACAATTTGAAGTATTAGGATGGGAGCAGAAGCTGTTACTTCAAACAAAAGTAGCCGGAATTAAAAATGAATTTGTAGCCGGTTATAGGTTGATGTACGAAAGAGCCTATGAACAGCGAATCAATGGTACGAATGCCGATGCTTTATCAGGAGCTTTAATAAGTGATGAAATAAGAACAGGAAATGCAATTAGCTTTTATGCCTTGGATAAAATCAATCTTTTAGAAAATTTGGAATTAAGCCCCGGACTAAGAGCTGAGTTTTATCATTATGAAAGAGAGATTTTACGGGAAGCAAGTACAGATGTTTACCGTATTGCTGAAAACAGGATATCAGAAATTATTCCCGGTTTGGGCTTAAACTGGCGACCAGTAAAAAAATTGAATTTGTTTACCGGTGTGCATCGTGGATATGCGCCACCGCGAGTAAAAGATGCCATTGATTTTACTTTTGACAATCCCGTATTGCAATTGGAAGCCGAGAAAAGCTGGAACCTTGAATTGGGATTGCGAAGCGATTTGAAGAATGGAGTATTTGCCGAACTTACATACTTCAATATGGATTTTGATAACCAGATTATCCCCTCTTCTCAGTCAAGCGGGGGAGTGGGTTTTGGATTTACCAATGCAGGCAGAACCTTGCATCGTGGAATAGAAGCGAGCTTAATCATTAAAAACCGTGAAATAGTGAATAATTGGAAGGGGAGCTTTGATGTTAATACTACTTATGTTAAGGCTACTTTTAATGCAGACCAGTTCCTTACTCAAGCCGGAGAGGAAGTGAATATTAGAGGCAGAAGATTACCTTATGCGCCAGAGCTTACTATTTCTTCAGCCCTAACAATTGAATCTCCTTTTGGAATGGGATTACGCATAACCAATAATTATGTTGGAGAGCAGTATGGTGATCAATTGAATACTATCACCCCCTCAAATAACGGAAGAATAGGGCTAATCGATAGTTATAACCTTATAGATGCAAACCTGTATCAGCGCATAGCCAAATGGAATACTGTGTTCAACCTCTCAATCAAAAACCTTAGCAATGAGCGCTACATTGCCTCCAGAAGACCTGAGGGAATTAGGGTAGGAATTCCAAGATTTGTTACAGCCGGAATTGATTTTAAATTTTAAATACTATGCAAAATAACTCTCACTTAGTTCGTATTACCATATTATGGCTTTTAGTTATTCTCGGTATGCTGTTCCATCAGTTTTTTAGTCTTCACAATCTTCGTTTCGGAATAGATGTACTGAAGCATGGATACGATGCCGTACCTGATATGGAAATGATGAAAAGACTTGGCTTGTACTTGTTGCCTACTATTTATATAGCCGGATTATTATTTGTGCAGACGAAAGTGGTTCGGTTATTAAATTTTGCGGCCAGTATTTTTTACACTTTATTTCATTCCTGGCATTTTATAGATGAGTTAGGTAAGATGAAAGATTGGGTACAATGGGTTTTACTTACATTGATTGTAGTGTATTGTCTGCTGTTGAATGTCGCTTCATGGCGATGGTATAAGAGTAATACCTAATAAAAAAGGCCCCGACATTGTCGGGGCCTTTTTTAACGTTTTGATCAGCTTATTTTTTTCTCTTCTTAGCTGCTTTTTTAGCAGCCTTCTTTTTAGCTGGTCTTCTTTTTGCTGCTTTCTTAGCGGCTTTCTTTTTAGCAGGTCTTTTCTTAGCTGCTTTCTTTTTTGCTGCTTTTTTAGCAGGCTTTCTTTTAGCTTTTGCCATAGTTTTGGATTTTAGTTTAACATTAGATTTAAAAGTATTTTTCTTAGCTGTTTTTTTGGCTTTCTTTTTAGACGTAGCCTTTTTAGTAGCTTTCTTTTTCTTTACAACTCTCTTCGCGCTTGTTTTCTTAGAAGCACCTTCCTTCTTGAACTTAGCAGCCATTAGGTTGAGTGCAGAGCCTGCTTTGAACCATTCAATCTGACTAGCATTGTATGAATGATTAGTTTTTATTAAATCCTTACTTCCATCGCTGTGATGAAATTCAAGTGTAAGCTGTTTGTCTGGAGCGAATGAGGTTAAATCTACTATGTCTATAGTATCATTTTCTTTAATCTTATCGTAATCTGCTTCATTGGCAAAAGTAAGTGCCAACATACCCTGCTTTTTGAGGTTGGTCTCGTGTATACGAGCAAATGATTTAACCAAAATTACCCGAATACCTAAATGTCTTGGCTGCATGGCTGCATGCTCTCTTGACGAACCTTCACCATAATTATGATCTCCTACTACTATGGTTGGAATACCTTTGGACTTATAGGCTCTTTGGGTAGCGGGTACAGGGCCGTAAGTCCCACTCAAGTGGTTCTTCACGCTATCTGTTTTGTCATTAAAGTAGTTAACAGCTCCTGTTAAGGTATTATCAGAAATATTATCCAAATGTCCTCTGAATCTTAACCAAGGACCAGCCATGGATATATGATCAGTAGTACACTTACCCTTAGCCTTTATTAATAATCTCATGCCGTGCAGGTTTTTACCGTCCCAAGGCTTGAATGGAGCTAATGCCTGAAGTCTTTTCGATTTAGGGTCTATCTTAACGTTTACTTTACTTCCATCTTTAGCAGGTGCTACATAACCTGCATCTTTAACTTCATAGCCTTTTGGAG
>CAZVFM010000109.1:0-8750 GCA_964626095.1 uncultured Roseivirgaceae bacterium
AACTTCAACTTACCGGAAGGTGGTATTTACCAATGGAAACGAAAGGGAGAGAAGCATATGTTCAGTCCCGAAGTTATTCATTGGTTGCAATACTCCACACGCAACAATAATTATACTATCTATAAGCAGTACGCTGAAAAAATAAATGAACAGGCTAAAGATCAACTGACTTTACGAGGTTTACTGGAGTTCAAAAAACGCAAAACAGTAGCACTGGATGAGGTTGAGCCGGTGGAAGAAATTTTCAAGCGCTTTGTCACAGGTGCCATGTCATTCGGAGCCATCTCACATGAAGCGCATACAACGCTGGCCATTGCCATGAACCGAATAGGTGGTAAGAGCAACAGCGGTGAAGGAGGTGAGGACGAAATAAGGTATGAAAAGAAAAGTAATGGAGATTGGGAACGTTCAGCTTCCAAGCAGGTAGCATCCGGTCGCTTTGGTGTTACAAGTAATTACCTGAGCAATGCAGATGAGTTACAGATAAAAATGGCACAAGGTGCTAAGCCGGGAGAAGGGGGGCAATTGCCCGGAGATAAAGTTGATGAATGGATTGGTCGTGTGCGACATGCTACACCGGGTGTAGGATTGATTTCTCCGCCTCCACATCATGATATTTATTCTATTGAAGATTTGGCTCAACTTATTTTTGATTTGAAGAACGCCAATCCTGAAGCGCGTATCAACGTCAAATTGGTTTCGCAGGCTGGGGTAGGAACTGTAGCAGCCGGAGTAGTCAAAGCAAAGGCTGAAGCTATCCTCATCTCAGGCGGAGATGGTGGCACGGGTGCCTCGCCATTGAGCTCTGTTCGTCATGCCGGTTTACCATGGGAATTAGGTTTGGCTGAAGCCCATCAAACACTGATAAAGAATAATTTAAGGAGTAGGGTAACCTTGCAGACGGATGGACAAATTCGTACGGGTAAGGACCTTGCCATAGCTACACTACTAGGTGCAGAAGAATGGGGTATAGCCACAGCAGCATTGGTTGTTGAAGGCTGCATCATGATGCGTAAATGTCATTTAAATACTTGTCCGGTAGGTGTTGCCACACAAGATCCTGAATTGCGTAAACTGTTTACGGGTAATGCCGATCACCTGGTTAACTTTTTCAGGTTCATGGCCGAAGAACTTCGGGAAGTAATGGCAGAACTGGGTTTCAAAACGGTTAATGAAATGGTTGGCCGGGTAGATATTTTGAGAGTAAAAGCAAATTTGGATCACTGGAAAGTAAAGCGATTAGATCTTAGCCCCTTGCTTTATCGCGAATCGGCTGCCGATGTAGTAGGTCAGTACAAACAAATTGCTCAGGATTTTGAATTGGAGAAAGTACTCGACCGGAAGCTGATCGACATTGCACAAGCAGCGCTGAAACACAGAGAAAAAGTTTTTGCAAGTTTCCCTATCAGCAATACCGATCGTTCAACGGGCGCAATGCTATCCAATGAAGTCTCCAAGGTTTATAATTCCACTGGATTACCAGAAGATACTATACACATTAAGTTTACCGGTTCTGCAGGACAAAGTTTTGGCGTCTTTGCTGCTACAGGTCTGCGTTTTGAATTAGAAGGTGAGGCCAATGACTATTTTGGAAAAGGTTTATCAGGAGCAAAACTGATTGTTTATCCCGACAAAAATTCAAGCTTCAAGCCGGAGGACAATATCATCATTGGTAATGTGGCTTTTTATGGAGCTACTTCAGGCGAAGCCTATATTCGTGGTCAGGCAGGTGAGCGTTTTTGTGTGCGCAATTCGGGTGTAAATGCAGTGGTAGAAGGCGTAGGCGATCACGGCTGTGAGTACATGACAGGTGGACGTGTAGTTATTTTGGGTAAGACAGGTAAAAATTTTGCTGCGGGTATGAGTGGAGGCATTGCTTATGTTTTTGATCCAGAGAAAACATTGGAAGCCCTCTATAATCCTGAAATGGTAGCGCTCGAACCAATGGATGAAACTGATCAAAAAGAGGTACATGCAATGTTGGAAAAACATTTCAACTATACTAAAAGTGACCCGGCAGATTGGATACTTGAGAACTGGGAAGAGGCAAAAAAAATGTTCGTTAAGGTAATGCCTCTGGATTATAAGCGGGTGCTTGAAAAGAAGAAGCAAAAAGGAAAAATTTTGGTTGAAGAGAAAAGTAATTAAAGCAAAGGAAATGGGGCAATCGGATGGATTTATAAAGTTTAATCGTGAGACAGCTAAATCAATAGCACCTGAACTGCGGGTAAAAAATTATAAGGAATTTTATCAACCCTTAGATAAGGTCAAATTGAATCAACAGGCTGCACGTTGTATGGATTGCGGTGTGCCCTTTTGCCATCAAGGTTGTCCTTTGGGAAACAACATTCCCGAGTTCAATGATGCTGTTTATGCAAGCAAGTGGGAAGAAGCCATACAGATATTAAGTGCAACAAATAATTTTCCTGAGTTTACCGGACGCATTTGTCCCGCGCCATGCGAAGCCAGTTGTGTACTCAGCATCAATAATCAAGCAGTTACGATTGAGTATATAGAAAAGGTGATTGCCGAAACGGCTTTTGATAAAGGATACATCAAACCTATGCCGCCTAAATTCAGAACAGGTAAACGGGTAGCTGTTATTGGCTCTGGACCAGCTGGACTGGCTGCAGCAGCTCAACTTAACAAGGCAGGACACTGGGTCATTGTATTTGAACGCAGTGATCGCATTGGCGGACTGTTGCGTTATGGCATCCCGGATTTCAAATTGGAAAAGAAAATTCTAGACAGGAGAACACATCTGCTTGAACAGGAGGGTATCATATTCAGAACAAATGCATCCGTGGGCAGCAATGTAAGCCCTCGATTATTAAAAGATGAGTTTGACGCTATACTTATTTGCACTGGGGCTTCTGCGCCACGTGATTTAGTCATTCCAGGAAGAGACTTAAAGGGTGTTCATTTTGCGATGGATTACCTTACACAACAAAATAAGCGCGTAGCTGGAGATCATATTTTTTCAGGCGATATTTTGGCAAGAGGAAAAAATGTGGTGGTGATTGGTGGTGGTGATACCGGTTCTGATTGTGTGGGTACAGCCAATCGACAGGCAGCAAAATCTGTTACACAATTAGAGCTACTCGCAAAGCCCCCACTGAAACGAGACGATGAACACAATCCCTGGCCATTGTGGCCAATGGTGTTAACCAATACTTCTTCACATGAAGAGGGTGCTGTGCGCGAATGGGCAATACTTAGTAAAGCTTTTATTGGTGACCACCTTGGCAGGTTAAGTGGATTGGAAATTGTGGATATCCGTTGGACAAGATCAACTGAAGGCAACAGTAATTTTGAAGAAATACCAGGTACAAAGCGCATCATTCCTTGCGAGCTTGCGCTGTTGGCCGTAGGATTTATTGGCGCAGAGAAGGGGCAGCTTATTAGAGAGTTAGAAATTTCATTGGATGAAAGAGGAAACATCCGTTCGAAAAACTTCATGACTGAAAAGGAAGGAATATTTGCAGCAGGAGATGCGCGAAAAGGACAATCTTTGGTAGTATGGGCTATAGCTGAGGGCCGTGAAGCTGCACGCAAAGTAGACGAATGGCTGATGGGAAGTTCTGTATTGGAGAGTGCAGACCTGTCGTTGTTAAAAGGAAGTAATTAAATCTACACTATTCTTATCTGGTCCTATAAAACTAATCTATAACTAAGCTGTTATCAGAATAACAAATGCTAATTTTGGTAATTGTGCATAGCAGGGGCATCCCGTTTAGTTTGATTTTAAACCCGATTTATTCTATAATTGAACGAATCCACTATATTGCTATGTTGTAAAACCATAGACCTTTAAAATAAATGTTGAAATACACCTTCGATAACAGTAAGAGTTCACTGTTTAAAGCAATAAAAGAGAAAGTTGATAATTACTTTATTGAAAATCAACTAGATACATCTGGTACAACTAAGCTCTACTTTAAAGGAGTAATACAGGTATTTTCGGCAATGCTCCTCTATACAATTCTTGTTTTTTTTACTCCTATTCCTCCAATTTCCATTGCTCTTTGCTTCCTATTAGGATTAAACCTGGCACTCATCGGTTTTAATGTGATGCATGAGGGTGGACATCAAAGTTTTTCAAAATATACCTGGGTCAACAAAGTCTCTGCTTACTTTCTTAATGTATTGGGAGGAAATACATATTTCTGGAAGATAAAGCACAACATTAATCACCATACATTCACCAATGTAGAGGGGATGGATTCTGATATCGATGTAAAACCATTTATGCGTTTACATGAAGGACAGCCCCTGCGCAAGTACCATCGCTATCAGCACATTTATTGGGTACTTTTATATGGTGTTTCTTACCTGGCATGGATATTTTATGATGATTTTCAAAAGTATTTCAGCGGTAAGATCACAGAGAACTCTGAGAAGAAAAAACTCGCCCGTAAAGAACATTTCATATTCTGGCTAAGCAAATTCATGTTTGTAGGAGCGTATATGGTGGTTCCTATAATTGTGGTGGGATGGTTACCCTGGCTTATCGGCTTTCTGATCGTTACTATGGTTTGTGGAATTGCCATCAGCATTGTGTTTCAATTGGCGCACGTGGTAGAGGGTACGCAGTTTCATTCGGCAAGTATAGAGCCAAAAGAAGAAAAGCAGGAATGGGCTTTACATCAAATCAGGTCTACAGCTAATTTTGCTACTTCCAGCAAAGTATTGCATTGGTTATTGGGCGGATTGAACTTTCAAATAGAGCATCACCTTTTTCCGCGTGTCAGTCATATACATTACCCTGCAATAAGCCTTTTAGTCAAAGATGTATGTAAGGAATATGATATCGTGTATCAAGAATACAGCTCTATGTTTCAGGCAATAGCTTCACACCTTCTTCATTTGAAAAGATTAGGAAACCCAATTCAAGTAAGAAATAGTTGATTAAAATAGGGAGGGTTGAAAAACCGCTATAAAGCGACAGCTGCCTCTTCCTGTAATTCTTCTTTGCGATTTACACGCAACACAAACTGCCTGTCCATACTTAATTCATAGGCTGCTTCAGTCATCAATTCAGAGGCACGTTTTGATTGTTGCAGCATGTTGAGTAAATCCTGCGCTACGGCTGAGGTTTTGATGTTATTGGTTGCTTTTCCTTTGGCTACTTCCAAAGAAAAGGAATAGCTGGTTTTAGATTTTTCTCCAGAATTCTTGAACTCGTGTACAAATAACTTGTATGCTTGTGGTTCTTCAGCAGCGGCAGTCATCAGGTGAAGAATCACCGGGCGGTATTTGTTCCAGAGCGGTGTGTAAATATTTGGTCCCAAAAGTAATTTGATTAAGTGAAATAAAATTGAAGTTTCACAAGGTACGACTTTAGGGCACCGTATCCTATGAAATCAATAGAAAGGTTGTGTTATATAACAGTTACCAAGTGAATAGCCAACAATTACACTTTAACTGTTTTCCATTTACCTTTTGTAAATAGCCAAAGTGTAAACAAACCCACTGAAGTTTCAGAAATAAACACACCCCAGAATACACCTGAATGTTGCCAATTCAATTCAATGGCAAGGTAATAGGAAAGAGGAATTTGAATCAGCCAGAAAAACACTATGTTGATTTTAGTGGGCGTCCTAGTATCACCGGCACCGTTAAATGCCTGGACTGATACCATCCACCAACCGTAGACAAAGAAAGAGTAGGAGAGTATGCGTAGCCATTCTCCGCCAATTGCAATTACATTGGCTTCGTCAGTAAAAATGCGCATCAGTGAATCATTAAAGATGAAGTAAACAAAAGAAACGAGCACAAGGAATATCATGTTGTAAAACCCGATTTTCCATACCGATGATTCTGCCCGATCGGGCGAACCTGCTCCCAGGTTTTGCCCAACCAATGTAGCTGCTGCATTGGATAGTCCCCAGGCTGGCATCATGGTAAACATCATGATGCGCAAGGCAATGGTAGACCCTGCTACTGCTTCGCTGCCCACATCGGCCAGAATGCGCATGAGAAAAATCCAGGAAGTCATGGCTACAATCATTTGTCCTATGCCGCCTAAAGATGTATTTAAAATATTAAGTAAGGACTTCGCATCGAGGTAAACTTGTGCAAGCGTAACTTGAATGTGTTTCCCCCCTTTAAGAAGTGTCCATAGCTGAATTGCTACTCCAATGCTCCGTCCAATAGTAGTGGCGATTGCCGCCCCTTCAATACCCATGGCAGGGATGGGTCCCCATCCAAAAATAAGAATGGGGTCAAGTATGATGTTAATGCCATTTGCGATCCAGAGTACGCGCATGGCAATAGCTGCATCACCAGCGCCCCGAAAGATGGCGTTAATGGTGAAGAGCAATACAATAGCAAAATTGCCACCCAACATCCATTGGGTATAGCGGTACCCATGATCAATACTCCACTGATCTGCACCCATAAGACCCAATAAATCTTTTGCAAAAAATATTCCTGCTATAGCAAATGGAATTGAGGTAAGGATGGAAAGAAAAATGGATTGTACAGCCGATACACCGGCATCTGCTCTGTTCTTTTCACCAATTCTTCGGGCAATGATAGCCGTTACAGCCATCGACAAACCCATAGCAATGGAGTAGAGCAGGAACAAATAAGTTTCGGTAAGACCAACGGTTGCTACAGCGGAAGATCCCAGTCTACCTACAAAATAAATATCAACCACAGCAAAGGTAGACTCCATGACCAATTCCAGAATCATTGGTACAGCCAAAAGAAAGATAGCCTTTCGAATGCTTATTTGCGTGTAGTCGGCTTCACTTCCGCGTATGGCTTCCTTGAGTTGTTGCCACATCGAAAGCTTTACTAAAGGTACAACTGTATCCTGTGCTTTATTTTGATCAGTTTGCGCATTCATTATTCTACTGAGATACTATTTGGGCGGCTAATATGGGGATAAATATGAAATTATTATTACCTGAAATAGAAATATCCTTCCAATGAGCCATCCATTAGTCTTACGATAAAATTATTGGGCTTTTTTTGCCAGGGCTTCAAGACTTTTGAATTGTAGGTAGATAGAAATTGTTAATCTTTGTGGATTAAACTATACGTAAAATCTATGAATGATTAATTATCTTAAACTATTGGGTTGCTTGTTTTGTGTATTGTCGGCCCTGACAAATTTAACTGCACAAAAGAAAATATTAGGTTTTAGTCCTTTAGATGATACCGTTTCACTTGAAAAGGCAGGCCTATTCTTTTTACCCTTACTCTATTACACACCAGACACCCGCTGGGCATTCGGTGGAGCAGGAGTGTATTACTTCAAAGTCCCACCACTGTATGATTATGAAAAATTAACAAGGGTTTCTTATGTGCAATTTCTAGCGGACTATACGCAAAACAAACAACTGGATGTCTGGAGTTTATGGAATATTTTTACCCGAAATGAAAACTACCTTTTCAAAGGAGAACTACGTTACCGTGATTTTCCCGACCGCTTCTATGGGATCGGTAATAACACACCATTTTCTGCCGAAGAACTATATGCTTATAGTCTGGTAAGTATAAAAAATCTCGCCTTAAAAAAGATAAAACCCTCACTCTTTGCAGGTTTAGATTATCATTTTGAATATGAGTATGGCCTGAGTTATACAGCAGGCGGAAGCCTTGAGCAGGGTAACATTATCGGATACAGGGGGGGTGTGGGTTCTGCAATCGGGCTTGTTAGTATTTATGATAGTAGAGACAATGCCATCAACGCAAGAAGCGGAAAGCTCATGGAAGTATCCAGCTACTTTTATACGCGCGCACTTGGAAGTAACTTTTCATTCTTTAGTGCCAATGCAATTTATCAGCACTACTGGCCTATAACAAAAAATCAGACCTTAGCTATACAATCCAAGATGCGTTTGAGTTACGGGGATGTTCCTTTCCTGGACTTATCAATGGCAGGTGGCGATGATATGCTAAGAGGTTATCCTAAAAATAGGTTTCGCGATAAGCATTTTATTGGGACACAAGCAGAATACCGATATCCATTGTTCTGGAGATTGAGCATGGTGAGTTTTGTTGGCATTGGAGATGTTTTTAGCTCGCTTAGTGACGTGCGAGGTAACACACTTAAATATTCTATAGGTTCTGGTCTGCGCTTAGTAGTCAATCCTGCCGAGCGCTTAAACATTCGTTTCGACTATGCACTAGGCAGGGAAGGGGGGTACTTTTATTTTTCTGTGGCAGAAGCTTTTTAATTTTGTGTGGATGTAAGGGGCTATTTACTCATTTAATAGTTTGACCATGTCTCAAATAAATGTTCAATTAAGAGATGCTCTTCCTAAAGACCTCACATTACTGCAACACTGGGATAAGCAGGAGCATAATATTTCCTCAGATCCTAACGATGATTGGAATTGGGAGTTAGAATTACATCGCAAAGTACCTTGGAGGGAACAGCTGATTGCCGAGTTGAATGGCAGAGCTATCGGTTTTGTACAGATCATAGATCCTGCGCTGGAAGAAAGCAAGTATTGGGGAGAAGTTGGACAGGGATTCAAAGCAATTGATATCTGGATTGGTGATGCAAACGATCTTGGCAAAGGTTATGGAACCATCATAATGCAATGGGTACTTAATCGCTGCTTCGCTACGCCAGGGGTAAACGCAATCTTGATTGACCCCCTGGAAAGCAATACAAGAGCACATCGTTTTTATGAGCGTTTAGGATTTCAATTTCTTGAGAAAAGGAAGTTTAACGAGGATAATTGCTTCGTATATTCTTTGAACAGAGAAGCATGGATTAAAAAGAAGGGCAA
>CAZVFM010000110.1:0-8742 GCA_964626095.1 uncultured Roseivirgaceae bacterium
CACCATTGCTTTTTTCTTCTTTGCGTATTACAGCCATAAAAAATCCTTCACCTTTTACTTTATGCGGCCAGCATTGGTAAGCATGTATATTTTTTTCTTGCAGATTTTCTATACCCCAATCTTCAGTCACATCAATTGGTAGTGATGTGGCTTTATAATTTTCAAAGAGCCAATGAAGGTTCTGCATGTTTTCTTCCGGATTAAAGGTGCAGGTGCTGTAAATCAAAACACCACCTGCTTTTAAAGCCGGCCATACATCGGCTAAAATTCTTTGTTGTCGCCCGGCACAAAGGTTGAGATTATTTTCTGACCATTCATTGAGTGCGGAGGGGTCTTTTCGGATGAGTCCTTCGCCTGAACAGGGAGCGTCTACTAAAATCAGATCAAATAATCCTTCCAGTTTTTGAAAATGCTGAGGGTCATTCTGGCTCACAAGACAATTCGGATATCCCCATTTAATAATATTCTCCGATAAAATATTTGCCCTGCTTTTAATTACTTCATTGCTTACAAGAAAACTCTCAGCATGCAAGAGGCTTAATAAGTGTGTGCTTTTTCCTCCGGGTGCGGCACATAAATCTAGCGCAACTATGGGTTTGTTGGTTAAATCAGTTTGAAGCAATGCTTGCTCAATTAACATAGAGCTGGCTTCTTGCACATAGTAAGCGCCAGCGTGCAGCATTGGGTCTAAAGTAAATACAGGTCTTTCATCTAGATATCTGCCTGAAGTGCACCATGGAATTATTTGCCTGTAATTATCTTCTATTAATTTTTTCGGATTGAGCCGTATGCTTATTGGCGCTGGGGTATTGAGTGCTGTAATGAAATTTGAAAATTCTTTTCCTAACTGAAGATTCAATCTTTCACTTAACGTTTTTGGTAAACTCATTTAAGCAAAATTGTCAATTCATTAATTGCTCTCCTGTTATCTGCGCTATTAACATAATTAACAATGCTCTCTTTTTCTCTGGTGGTGAGTCGCCAACTGAGAGATGCACGTGTGTCAATGGTTCTCAGGCTATCCACCAATGAAATGGCTTTAGCAATTTCTATTTCCGGAGTGTATTGTATGTCGATGCGTTTTACGGGGATGTTCAGCCATGTGCGGGAGTAATCAACCAGGTTATCGTTGGTGATGTCCTGCATATTTTCAAAATTGTTGTAAATACTGCTGATGGGCTGTGAGAATTTATCAAGAATAGATTGCCCGGTTTTCTCAAGTACCGGTCCCAGTTTTTGAGAGTCTCTTATGGAGAGAATAACTACACCCCCTGTATTTTCATTGATCCATTCTTTAAAGGCAAACATGAATCGCACTGCATCACTAATCCCAAAATTATCAGTAATGCCGGCATCCATAATTTGTATGGCAGGACTACTCGGTAATGTAGTGTTTGGAGTTATGTATGGAAAAGTAGCGCTCATTCTGAGTGCGCTGAGAAATCTAAGGTTCTCTGCGTCTTGGTCTTTGAACAATTCCAGGAAATCAACACCATTCATTTTTTGATTAGCATAAAAATTGATGAACTCGTCATTGATGTTCATATAAGAAGCAGGCAATGCAGAAATATATAATTTACGTGCATCATTAATAATTGTGGGGCTCATGATAAGCATAGGAATTACCGCATTGATTTCGGGCTCCCTATAAGCAGTTAATGTTTTATCTAAAATAAATTCTGTGTTTTTGTTGAGCTGTTCTTCAAAAGTATAGGCCCTGTCTTTTTCATAGAAGTGATTCTGGTATTCGAACTTTCTGAAGCCTACAAACAAATCATTAGCCAGGATGCTGAAGATCAGGGGGTTTAAGTTATCGTTAGAGACATTTCTTCTATGGCTAGCATGATAAGGATTTACTGTTTCGCCATTCAAATCTCTGAACTTCAACTCCCTGAAATAGCTTGCACCAATTAAACCTCCGGATGCGCCTGTTATCAGCATGGTGCTGTTAAACAATTTGCCTTGGCTGAGACTATCTGCTTTTTGTAAAGCACTCAGCGTCCAGAGCGATGCTCTTTGTCCGCCACCGCTGGCGCAAATAAATACCATGAGTGGTTTTTCCTTGTCTTGCTTTTTTTTCCAGTTCTCAAGGGCAATTAAAACTTCCTGTTTACTTTTTTCAAAATTTTCTGAGCTGTTGATTTTTTGAAGCTTTGCAACAGAATATTCCGATGCATTTCCTGAATAGTTTAATCCGAAGGCTTCATATCTTTTGCTCAGAATATCTTTTTCAACAAACAAATTGAATAGTATGAGTACAGCGATAGATGCAGTTACTGACCATCCGCCAAACCAATAGGAGAATGCACCTGAAAGCATCACAAAAATAGTAAGGAAGATTATTACACTTGCTGCTGCAGGAAGTTGGAATAATGGAATGTCTTTAAAAACACCCAGGATCAATACCAGAGCAAAAATCAGTAACTCAATGATTACAAGGTTGAGATGATTTTGGTCAAATACCTGAAGTATGGTTGTCCGGTCATAGAACCCCGATTCATCAACAACTTTTCTTAATCGTAAGTCATGATCAAAATAATTATCTACCCTTATTTGATTTTTCTTGGCGATATTAAGTTTTTTCATTGCACTTGCCCGTGTGACTTTTATGTTTTGCTTGATCTTGTCATCAATCTTGCAAACCACATATTTGAATATGTCTTTGTTTGTCCACCAGAAATAGGCAAACAATAGTATGGTCATTAAAATATAGCCCAACAATAATCCGGAAATTTGAATGGAGAGCATTTGATTATTGGAGTATTGATTGTTTAGTTGAAAACGAATCACCAGGATAATGTAGGTAATCAAAAAGGCAAAAGGTATGATGCTGTTATTCAGACTGAATTTTGTGAAGGGTCGGGTAAGTACGCCCACAAATGTGAAGCGATGGCCATCGTTTATGTAACAAGTGATGTGATAAGCCATGCTAAAGCCTGCTATCACTATACCCATAATAAGAAAACTCCTGAAGTTAACTTCGTTCAGGTACTCAGGGTCAAGAAACAAGTAGGGAATGCCCAGGTACCTGCCGAAGTTTCCCGTAATGATGGCAAAAAGAAATACCCAGCAAAGCAATAATACCTGATTGCGTCTGAAATTATTCAATAGCAGCTGTATTGGAAATGAGTAGAAAAAGGAGGTGGCGAGTTTATTCAGTTGGTTCATCGTGAAAAAGATAAGATTTTTTTGTGATTCTTCACATTGTCACAAACTGTCAATCAAAATTCTTTATTTGCATGTGTACTTAAATGTATTCAATAGGCCCATGCAACAGCAAGTATTCAGTATATATCGTTCTTCAGCCGGTTCGGGCAAAACCCGCACCCTGGCCAAAGAATACCTGAAACTGGCCTTGCGCTACCGGGCGAGCTATTTTAAGCATATTCTGGCGGTTACTTTCACCAATAAGTCGACTCAAGAGATGAAAGGCCGTATCCTCAAGTACCTGAGCGATTTTGCTCGGGGGGTTAAAAATGACCTGGCTACGGAATTAAAAACGGAGCTTAATCTCGATGACAATACCCTGCAACAATATAGCCAGGAAGTGCAACGAGATATTTTGCATAACTATTCTCAATTCTCCGTCAGTACGATCGATGCATTTTTCCAGCGGGTAATCCGGGCATTCACGCGTGAGGCAGGCATTATGGGCGACTATACGCTGGAGATGGATCAACAAAGTGTGATTGATCAGGTGATTGATCAATTGATTGATGAACTAGGAAGTAATGCAGAGCTGAGTAAATGGATTATTCAGTTTACCGAAGAAAATCTTGAAGAGGGCAATAGCTGGGATGTAAGACATGGTTTAAAAGCATTTGCCAATCATATTTTTAAAGAAGAGTTCAAACTGATTGAACATGAACTGAATCAGAGAACTGCTGAAAAACAATATTTTCAAAACTTGCTAAGTGAATTACAAAAGGAGAAAAGTGTTTTTATCAAGACTGTTGCAAGGATCAGCAAGGAGGGAATAAAAATTATTTATGATAATGGTTTTGGCCCTGGCGATTTTAAGTATGGCAAGGGTACAGCACATGATTTTTTCTATAACCTGCAAAATATTTCATCGGTTTCTGAATTGGCTATATTGAAAGTTCGGCCACAAAGAGAATTTCTTGAAGCCAGGCACTGGCCGGCAAAAGGAATAGACAGGGAAAATGAATTGCATGAACTCGCTGAAACAAAACTGATTCCTTTGTTGAAAGAAATTTTGGATTTCCGTGAAAATAAATTGCAAACCAGCCTCAGCGCTGAATTGGTACTCAAAAACTTTTATGCCTTTGGTTTGATTGCTGATATTTCGCGCAAGCTCTCGGCTTTTAAGAAGCAAAATAATTTAATGCTTATAGCAGATGCACCTTCTTTTCTCAGCGGCTTGATTCAAGACAGCGATACACCTTTTGTTTATGAAAAAATCGGATCGTTTTATAGGAACTACCTCATCGATGAATTTCAGGACACCTCATTATTGCAGTGGAAAAATTTTCTTCCACTCCTTAAAAATAGTTTAGATCAGGGCTATCCGGGCATGGTGGTGGGCGATGTGAAACAATCCATCTACCGTTGGCGGGGTGGCGATTTGCGCTTGCTTCAAAATGGTATAGAAACACAATTAGGGGAAGACATTGTAAAAACCGTAAATCTGCAAACCAATTATCGCAGCGCGGTCAATGTTATTGAGTTTAACAATCTTTTTTTTAAGGATGCTTCACAAACCATTGAGCGCCTAACCGAAACATCCTTTGCTTCAAAAGCTTTTGAAGACGTGGTACAGGAAATTCACCATCGTGACAATCAGGGTTATGTTAAACTGAAATTCTTTGCACAAGAAAGTAAGCGTAAGTACAATGAAGACGAAGAGGAGGAAGAAGACCAAAACTGGAAATCGCAAGCACTCGATTACATGGTTGCGCAAATTGAGGCCTTGCAACAAATAGGTATTGCTGCCAGAGACATTGCCCTGCTGGTGAGAAAAGGAGAAGATGGAAAGCAGATTGCTGCACATCTTTTGAATTATAAGGAAAGTGAAAAATCCAAACCATCATGTAATTACGAGGTGGTGTCCAACGAGTCCTTGCAGTTAAGTGGTGCGGCAAGTATTAATTTGATATGTGCTGCTATGCGCATGCTGTTGCGTTGGGACGACCCCATTGCCAGGGCAAAATTGGCTTTTGAATACCAACGACTTTCTCATCAAAGCGAAGATCAAACCGCAATGATGATTTTGTCGGATAAGGAGTTGGATACAAAGTTACCTCAACAATTTATCAAAGACGCAGCCGACCTACGTAAAATGCCGCTGTATGAAATGGCCGAGAACCTCATACAAATATTTTCACTGCATACTTTAAATGGAGAATTGCCCTACCAGTTTGCCTTTATGGATTTGATTTTGGATTTCAGCAAACGGGATAGAAGTGATTTGATGAGTTTTTTGAATTGGTGGGAAGAGAATAGTGATAAAAAATCATTGCAACTAAGTGACGATATCGAGGCCATGCGCATCATCACCATACATAAGGCCAAAGGTTTACAGTTCAGGTATGTAATCATCCCTTTTTGCAATTGGTCTTTAGGTCATGAAAGTAAAAAAGGTCCCATGCTTTGGGTAAAATCAGAGCTTGCTTTATTTAAGGATAAAGGTTACCTGCCGGTGCAATATGAGAAAGCGATGGAGCAATCATTCTTCGCAGCGCAATACAGAGAAGAACGAATACGCGCTTTTCTCGATAACCTTAATTTACTGTATGTGGCACTTACGCGCGCAGAGCAAGGCATGATTGTGATATCAAAAGTTAATTCCAGGCTTGAGATAAAAGAAAGTCCGAGTGATATTTCTCAATTACTGTTTGAAGTTCTGAATAATAATGAGGAATTGTTCAAGTATTGGCGACCAGAAGATTTGACACTTGAAATGGGGGAACTTCAAGCGCAGGCATCAACAAAAATTCCTCATGAGAACAATATTCAACTCACCCAATTTACTACAGGTAACTGGATGGAAAAGATTGTGGTAAAGCAAAATGGAAAGCATTTTTACGAACCTGGACTAAAAGCTAAAATTGAAAAAGTACAATACGGTATAAAAGTACACGAGGTACTGTCGCGTATCAGATTAAGTACAGATCTTGATAATGCCGTTCAGGATACATTGTCTGAAGGGCTCATGACCTTAGAGGAAAGTGAGCAAATCCGAACACAGATCATTCAGTTATTAGATAATCCGCAGGTGAGCAACTGGTTTGGAGATCAATGGCAGGTGTATAATGAAGCAAGTATTTTATTGCCGGAATTGAGAGAGCTAAGGGTTGACAGGCTGCTGATCCGCGATAAGCAGGCCATTGTCATTGATTATAAAACTGGTGACAAAAAACAAGAAGACAAAGTTCAGGTAAGTGAGTATATGCTGACACTTAAAAATATGGATTATGCGGTTAAGGGATATTTGCTTTACCTCGCAGAGGCTGGAATGCAAATGGAGGAAGTGAAAATGGGTGCTGGCGGGAAAACAAATCAAGATCAATTGAATTTAAATTTTTAGCGGTGAAAAGCTTTTTAGGCGATTTAGCTACATATATAAATGTAAAGTTTGACCAACCAGAGAAACTTTGCCTGGTATTTCCAAACCGTAGGGCGGCACTGTATTTTAAAAGAGAATATGGATTACTATTAACTAAACCCGCTTTAGCCCCAACTTTATTAAGTATAGAAGATTTATATCACAGGCTCAGCAACCGGCAAAGAACGGATGAGTTGCAGTTGATACATGCCTTACATGCAGTATATAAAAAGGTTTATAATAGCGATGAAGCATTCGAACAGTTTTATTTCTGGGGTAAGATGCTACTTCGCGATTTTGATGAGATAGACAAATACCTTGTAGAGGCAAGGTATATCTTTAAAAATCTGAGCAGTCAAAAAGAGCTCGATAATGTTTTTGATTTTCTTACAGAAGAGCACAAATTGTTCTTAAAAGATTTTTGGGATGATTTTGATGAAAAGAGCTCTGGTAATCAAAAGCATTTTGTCGCTTTTTGGGAGAAGTTGAGTGAGTTGTATGCAGCATTTAATGAGTTGCTTACTAAAGAAGGCATGGCCTACGAAGGCATGTTACAGCGTGAGGTTGTGTCACAATTAGAACTAAGTCTCGAGAAACTTCCATTCAGTCGTTTGATTTTTGCCGGATTTAATGCCCTCACCCGCACCGATGAATTGTTGATCAGTTGCCTGGTTAAAAACAATAAGGCAGAAATACATTGGGATACAGATGGGTATTACCTGGATGATAATGCTCAGGAGGCCGGATATTTTTTAAGGCAACACCAGAAGCATGAAGTGTTTGCCAAAACCTTTTCGGGTGAGGCACCATGGAATTTTAAGGAGGAAGGCAAGCAAGTACATATTTATGGTACGGCACAACAGAGTGCGCAGATTAAATTGATGTGCCAGCAAATAAGCAATCAATTGGCTGAAGGTATGAAGGAGGAAGATACAGTGGTTATTCTTCCGAATGAACAATTGATGTTGCCGGTATTGCAAAGTCTTGCTCCTGTGGTAAACCATGTCAATGTTACCATGGGGTATCCATTGCTTGCAACAGCGTGCTACCATTTTACTGAATTGCTCATTGAATTACAGTTAAGTGTAAAGTCAACAAACTTTAATCACAAAAAAGTACAGGCTATACTTTCACATCCTTATGTGCAGGCAATTGAAAAACGCCAGGCCAGCGCGTTGATCCAAAAAATAAATAAGGAGAATAGAACGAATATTTTTCCTGATTTTTTTGAAGGAAATGATTTTTTTAAAGAACTTTTTCGTGTTGCTGATCATACTGCATTAATCGATTACCTCTTGCAAAGTCTTGATTACATCGCAAGACAAAAGCAAATTGCGGATATAGATAAAGAGTATGCCTTTCACTTGCACAAACAACTCAATCGGATTAAAGATGTACTTGGAAATGATATTCATGACTCCAGAAGTTTTCAAAGACTCTACAAGCAATTGTGTAAGACGCAACGCATTCCTTTTCAAGCTGAACCTTTAAAGGGTGTTCAGGTGATGGGCGTTTTGGAAACCAGGAACATTGATTTTAAAAATGTATTCGTGCTCTCCCTTAATGAGGGTTCATGGCCGGCAAATAACTCGGGCTCTTCTTACATACCTTATAATATCAGAAGAGCCTACGGTCTTCCTTCAGTTGAACATCAGGATGCCATATCAGCCTATTTGTTTTACCGCGTAATGCAACGTGCAGTTAATATTCATTTATTTTATACTACCGAATCTGATGCCATCGGAGGAGGAGAAAGGAGTCGTTACCTGCAACAAATTATTTTTGAAAGCGGCTTGAGTTATAAAGAGCATTTACTTAGTGCAAAGGTAAGTCCTTTAAAAACCCAGGCCATCAGTATAGTTAAAGATGAACAGGTGATGAAAAAGCTGCGGATGTTTCTTGAAGGGCATCCGTCAAACAAAGCTTTGTATCCAACTTACCTTACTGATTATCTTGAATGTAGTTTACGATTTTATTTTAAACAAGTTGAACAAATTAAAGAAGCCGATGAGGTGGAAGATGACCTGGATGCGAGAGTGCTTGGTGATATTCTTCATAAAACCATGGAACTGTTTTATACAGACTTGAAAAATATCTCAACTGAGGGTACAATTGAAAGAAAAGGAATTGAAAAACAAGAGAAGTCATTAAGCACATATATTGATAAAGTATTTGCT
>CAZVFM010000111.1:0-8601 GCA_964626095.1 uncultured Roseivirgaceae bacterium
TCAACATAATCAACAGCTTCCGTGACAAACGCGTTGGCGGGCAGCGAAAGAAGTTGAGGTGGTATTACACCTTTGGGAAGTTTGGATCGATTCAATACATCGTAGGTCCATGATCCACCCAATGGCTTCTCATCGTCCAGCAGGATGTTGTGTTGTTTCCGCAGGTCAATGTAAAACTCCGTCTGGAAGTAGCGTTTCTTTTTTGCGAAGAATTGTGATATGAATTCCTCCGTACAAAGAAAGTTGGGGGAGGTGTACCGGATCAGTTCAATACCTGATTGCTTGGTATAACGCATCAATCTCCGCTCAAGCAGATAGTCAACGGTATCCGCACAGTGTACTACTGTTACACTTTTTTTAGACAACTCGGTCAGCAGTGATTGAAGTGTGTGCTCGCTGTGCGCCACATAGTTTACTGTATATCCTTTACGCGAAAGGTAGTCCGCATAGGCTTTCATGGAAGCGCGGTGGAGGATCAGCTTTTGTTTGTGGAAAGCATACTGGCCGAAGTAAAGCCCATCTTCCAGCAGATAAACCGGACGATTCTTTTTCAATATAGGATTGACCTGGTATAACTGATGTGGAAAGATGAGGGACGCTTCCATGCAAGAAGTAAACACTACAACTTTGCTATTGTTGACGGAAACTAGCGTTTTTGTCTGCAGGCTTCACTGCAGTATTTTACGCTGTCCCAATTCTTCTCCCATTTCTTGCGCCAAGTAAAGGGGCAGTTGCACACCGGGCAAATCTTTTCGGGTAAGTCTGATTTTTTTACTCCGCGCATACGATAGAATTATTCAGCGCCCAGCGCTTCTTTGTACACCCGCAGCACGCGATCGCGGGCAAATGTGTGGTCAACGATAGGTTTCGGATAAGCACTGGTTCCGGCTTCCGGTACCCACTTTTTAATGTACTTTTTTTCCGGATCGAATTTATCTGTTTGCAGGTAGGGATTGAACACCCGGAAATAGGGTGCGGCATCACAACCAGAGCCTGCTGCCCACTGCCAGCCTCCGTTGTTGGCGGCCATGTCGTAGTCGAGAAGTTTTTTAGCGAAGTAAGCTTCACCCCAGCGCCAGTCGATGAGCAAGTGTTTGGTCAGGAAACTCGCCACGATCATGCGCACACGGTTGTGCATGAATCCGGTGGTATTCAGTTCTCGCATTCCGGCATCCACAATGGGATAACCGGTTCGTCCTTCGCACCATGCCTCGAATTCATCCTCATTGTTTCTCCATTCAATTTGATCGTAGGCAGGCTTGAAAGCTTTGTGTTCAACGTGCGGGAAATGCCAGAGAATCATGTGGTAGAACTCGCGCCAGATTAATTCGTTGAACCATTTTTCGCTGTGCTGCATGGCAATTTGTACCAGTTTGCGAATACTCACTGTACCAAAACGCAAATGAACGCTCAACCTGCTTGTACCTTCTATGCCTGGAATGTCTCGCTGATCTTTGTATTGTTTGATAATATCGAGTTTTATTATTCGCTCAGGAAATACAGCTCCTGTTTTGTTGAATCCAATTTCCCGAAGTGCGGGAAATGATAAATCTGAAATTCGTTTTAAATTATGGAAGAGAGGAGCAGTATCGTAAGTCTTAATATCTTTTGTCTGTAATTTGGCTTTCCATTTTTTACTGTAAGGTGTATAAACTGTATAAGATTTACCATCATCTTTTATTACTTCATCCTTCTCAAAGATTACCTGGTCTTTGAAAGTATGGAAAGGAATGTTTTTCTCTTTCAGAATCTCACTAATTGCATTATCACGTTTACGCGCATAGGGTTCGTAATCATGATTGGTGTAAACAGATTTTGGATTTATCCTTTGAAAAATCTCTTGCGGTGTACCGTATAAAACCAAAAGATCGCTCCCTGCTTTTTGTAATTCAATCTTGATTAACTCAAGAGATTGATGTATAAACTCAACCCTTTTGTCTTTTTTATCTTCAAGGTTATCAAGGATATCTGCATCGAAAATGAATAGCACTTGCACCAGTTTTTCGTTCTTCAGTGCATGAAAAAAGGCGGTATTATCCTGTAATCGAAGGTCTCTGCGCAGCCAGCAAATGCTGGTATTGCTATCGATCAATTCTTCAGCCTTTATTTTGTTCAAGTTTTTCAATTTCTTTTTCCAATTGATCAATTTCGCTCATCCTGACTGCAAATAATTTTAGATCACCTGAGCGTTGGATGCGCATGGCTTTTTCTAAAAGCTTATTTCGCTTGTTTTCGAGATGCTTTACGGGGTCTTTTCTAAAAAAGGAGAACATATAATTGTTTTCTGTTAAACAGGAAAATGAACTCCTTGTTCAAAGAATCAGATATATCCTGCAAGTTTGTAAGCCAGCATGCCCGTCCATTCTTTGCTGAGTTTATGCCAGCGTTCGAGTGCTTCTAATTTTGGGATGAAAAGGGTGTCGAAATCGTAATTGGTCTTTTCGGTGTAAACATCAACACTGTAGGTGTCTATATCCCAATCAATTTTTTTAAAACATGCGCTTGCCCTTCGCATATGAAAGGCTGAGGTAATAAGCAGGCATTCTTCAGGAAGGTATAATCCATCAAGGATAGCCCTTACTTCAACAGCTGATTCATGGGTGTTTCTTGAATCAGATTCTATGAGTATACTCCATTCAGGCACGCCCATATACATAAAAGCCTGAAGCAATTGCATGGCTTCGCCTTGCCCAGGGTTGACTAATTTACCTGTTCCGCCACTGATCAATATTTTTTCAATAATGCCTAATTTGTATAGTTGAACGGCATGGGCAACCCGGTCGGCCCCCTTAGAAAAAAATACCCTGTCATCTATTTCTGGCTCCATTACTGTGACGCCCGTCAGGACAATTCCTACTCTGTATTTTTTTTGAACCTGATTTATTGGAGTAGGTGTTACTTCCCAACCCTTCATTACCTGGTTAGAAATAAAATCGTTACTAAAAAAGAAGAACATGGATATTGCGGCCCAATAGAATTTACGCTTCCATTTTTTACCAGGTAAAAAAATTGTCATGAGAAGGCAAAGCCCTATGATTGACAATGGAAGGACGAGGTAACTCAGTGTTTTTGATAGGAAGAAAAACATCACTAAATATAATGCTTAGGCTCCAATTGGTCGTGATAATTTTCCAAGTCCGTCAACAATTTTTCTAAGAACTTCAAAATACAAGGTAATTATTAAAATAATGGTCATTGCCCAAATGACGCCCAAATTGAACCACATCGTGTCTACATCTATATTCAGAAAATGTTTTGCAGGCATATAGAACTGTGCATCAAAATCGATGAGGTGGTCTGGATCGGGATTTTTATAAATTGGATAAATTTTTTGTACCAGCTTTCCATCTGCTTCAATTATCCTATGTTGTTCGTTAGTGTTTTTTACCAGCTCGCCTATGGCTTCGTTGTGGTATTTGTTTTTATAAGCTTCATATTCAATTTGTTTTTCCGGTGTGTTTGTTTTAGAGATAATTAGTTGTTCTCTCTGTTGGTCTACTTTGTTAAATCTATTGCTGTAAAACCTTTTCAAATTTGAAAGAAATGCAATTGATTCATTATAAAGTGAAGAATCAAATTTAGCAACAACAAAATCATCTAAGCGTGAAAAATTTTCTCTACCAACTATTTCTAACTCTTTTCCTATTTCTCGTTTTAAAAGTTTGAGTTCCGTGTTTAACCGGATTTGATTTTCCTCAGTATTCTCTAAGTAGTTATTAAGACAATATTGAAGTTTGGTTTCCAGCTCTGGTATGTAGTAAAGTTTTTTATAGTCAGCATCTGCAAGAGCTTTATCGTAAGGATAAAACTCCTTTTCGAATGGATTATCCTTAAACTGACTTACCATTGCGGCCTCAAATGCCCATCTCGAAGTCATCAGATCTCCCACAAAGGGTACGGTGGCTCTGTTGCCCATTACAGGATTAAGTTTATCAAATTTAACTACTACGCCACTTAGAATGAGTTGTGGTATAAGCAAGATGGGTATTAAAATATAAATGGTAACTGCAGAGTTAAATGCTGAGCTGATATTTAAACCAAGTAGGTTGGCCATGCAAGCTGTAGAAAATAAAATAATCCAGTGACTGAAAATCATATCCTTTATTTCGAGTATGCCATTTCCTACAAGTACAAAAGTGAATGTTTGTATGGCTGATATCATGAATAATATGGATACTTTTGAAAGTAGGTAACTGCTTCTGCTTAAATGTAAAAAGGCTTCACGCTTTAAAATTTTTCTGTCGCGGATAATTTCTTCGGCACTTACTGTTAATCCCATAAACAGAGCCACAATTACACTCATGAAAAGATAGGCGGGAAGATTAATATTTTTACTAAAGACATATCCTTCGTAAATTTTATCATCAAGATTATAATATCGAACAATAAAGGCGAGAATAAATGCAAGTAAAGGTGCTTCAAGTAAAGTAATACTTAAGTACTGTGTATTGCTGATTTTTGATTTAATGTCGCGCATACCAAATAGGAAAGCCTGTTTGATCCGGCCTGGTATTTTCAGGTTAGATTCTGGTTTTCGTTCTTCACGCTTGACCTTTGGGAAATTTATTTTTTCATTAAACTGTTGGTTCCATTGTTCGGGAGAAACTTTTCGTTCATTGGTGAAGTTTCCGTATTCATTGATTACTTTGGTTTCAATGATATTAAATATTTGCTCAGGGTTTACATTTCCACACTCGTGGCACTCGCCCAATTCACTGTTGATCATGTTTATGCAGCGCTTGAAGTAGATCACCGCATCTACAGGGTTGCCATAGAAAATCTGGTAACCACCGGTGTCAAGCACTACGAGCTTATCAAACATTTTAAAAATATCTGATGAGGGTTGATGAATTACCACAAATAGTAGTTTTCCTTTAAAGCTCAATTCCTTTAATAGGTCAATAATATTTTCTGAATCCCTCGATGAAAGTCCACTGGTAGGTTCATCAAGAAACATCACTCCAGGTTCGCGTAGTAGTTCAAGCCCAATATTTAAACGCTTTCGTTGACCACCGCTTATTGTTTTTTGCAATGGCGAACCTACTTTCAAATTTTTAATTTCGTGAAGCCCCAGGTCTTCAAGTGTTTTGCTAACCAGTTCTACAATTTTGTCTTCTGTATAATTACTAAAGCAGAGCTTGGCTGCATAATACAAATTTTGATATACCGTAAGATCTTCAATAAGTAAATCGTCTTGAGGGACAAAACCAATAACCCCTTCAAGTTTTGCTGACTCCTTATGGATATTAATACCATTGATTAGTACTTCGCCTTCTGAAGGTTTTTCTGATCCATTCAATACATGGAGTAGAGTTGATTTGCCTGCACCACTTGCGCCCATTAAGGCGATTAATCTGCCAGACTCCTCGCATATGTTCACATTTCGCAATCCAAGGTTTCCTTTTTTGAAGCGATAGGAAATATTGATGGCTTCAAATGTTATGGGCGAACTTTCATTTGTTTTTTTAAATCTTTTTTGAATATCACCAAAGTAAATGGTTTCCATGTGGTCGCTTCGCAATATGCTTCCAGTTGCGAACACAGAAACTTTATTGGGCTTTTGAGGTACCCCATTCAATAGCAGGTCATCTTTACCTATGTACTTAAAAAAGAACATGTCTGATTTCGCTAGAAATAGAAATACCAACATTCCGTCCAATTCATTGATTTGCTTGAATTGTGCTTTATTTATTTGAATTGAATTTTGGGCACTCGCTATAAGAATTGAGGGATCGTCAAGACTTTTACCATCATTTCCAAAAACGAAATTTTTAATTGTATTTGTTTCTTCAGTGGTAATATTGAACTCCTGTGCAATAGCTCTAATTAGTTCTTCCTCACGTTCTGAAACCAAATCATCAGCAAACACAAGGATCACTAACTCCATCATTATAACTGACTTCTGTTTTTGGGTTAGTTCACTATTAACTTCCTGTGCAATTTTTGCTATAGCTTTTTTCTCCTCTGATAGTTCGTTTTTTAATTTTGGCTGTTCACTAAACTGTTCAAACATACTCATGTATGCGGCAACTTTCTTTTGACTAAGGTGGTCGTTAAGGAAGGCTTGGATTAGCTGCTTTTCTTGATGGGTTACATTGTCTTCTCGGGCAACTAAGGCAAAAAGTTGGATAAGGGCTTTAAGTACAGGTTCGCTCATAGCGTAGGTTGATTATGGCTAAATATAATATTTAGTTATTAAGTATTTTAAAATAAAAAAAGGGCCAGAACTTACATTCGGGCCCTTTTATGAAATTTTAATTATTTACTCTACAATACTTGCTCTTAGTTTTTCAATACTACTAGTAATATCGGCAAGTGTTGCATCAGACAATACCAAATCAGCACGGTTGTTACGTATTTGTTCCTGGATATTGAGCTTACTATAAAATTCTTTCAATTGTTTTAAGTCAGTTAGAATCTGTTCAACCGGTGATGACTGTTCAACTGTTTCCAACATATTTATCGTCTCATCTACTGATTTTTCTTGCTCAAGAATAATTCTCATGAGTGGGGTTAGCACCAAGTTTCTAGCATCATCAGGTAGAATATCTTTAGGATAGGTCTTAATAACTCCCGTTGAGATATACATGCCCTCAATGAAACTTCCTGTAAGTATTAGCGCGGCCAATTTATTACGACTGTCGTCTCTTAAAAACATTTCGGTTTTCTTGACTGACTGGTCAAGAATCACAGCCAATGAATCTTTATTGGCGAGGTTATTTTCAAATCGTTTGATCAACGAAGTGTCGAAGGAACTGGTTATGTTCAAATTATCCGCAAGTGTTTTGCAAACGGATAGGTAATCTATGGCTCCCTGGGTTTTATCGTAAGAACTCAGGTAACCTATGTCAGCCGCGTATACCCCAAGATTTAAAGCGCTCTTATCGCTACGGGTAGTGTATTTGTCTACTCTGCTTTTGTCATTAATGAGACTTTGGTTGAATTCGGCACCCGTTGCCTTCAGCATCCATGGTATTTCAGAAGGAGAGGGGATGTTATAGACGTACTCTTTTATTTGTTCCTTAAGCTCATCGGCTTTTTGGAATTCTTCTGAGTTACTGGCCGAGTCAGTCTTCTGGCCTCCACAAGCTGCAACAACGATCGCAAGGGCTAAAAGGATAAGCTTGTTTCTTTCTAGGTTCAATTTCATAGCAGTTAGTAGGTTTACAATCCTCAATTTTAACATAATTTTTAATTTGATTGAAGGCATTGTGGCTTATTTTATCTTTCTTTTGTTATTTCCCGTAAAATTATTTGTGCAGATAATGAGCGATAGCCTGAAAATTAACTTAGTAATGCTGATTGACGATAGCGATATCGATTTGTTTATTCAGAGAAAAGTAGTTGAGTTAACCGGCTTTGCCAGCCAGGTAAAGGCCTATATCAACCCCAAAGAAGCGTTAAATCACCTGTCTGTCGCAACAAAAGAGCAACTCCCTGAGCTTATACTATTAGATCTTAACATGCCCATAATGGATGGTTTTGCTGTTTTGCAAGCACTTGAAGCTTTGCCAGAACAGGTAGCCAATAATTGCAAGGTGGTAGTGCTCACCAGTTCAAATAGTGCCAAAGACAGGCAAAAAGCGACCGATTATCATTTCGTTAAGGGTTTTTTGAGCAAACCCTTGTCTGAGGCGAGTATAGCTGAGCTTAAGAACATGATGCATCCCAATTAAGCAATAGTATATTGTTCTGTCAATGCTTAAACAAAATCAGGGTATTGCAATTCTTAGCTGAAGGTGCTTGAGAAAAACTAATTATGAAAGTGGGCCCTGCTGGGATCGTCCCGAAGCATCGGGACAGCGACCACCTGATTACGAAAACTTTGCTAATATTTGCTGAATAAGCACAGGATCATCTTTTAGTTTTCGGATGAACTTCTTGCTTTTCATTTTCTTGATGAATGCTTCCATTTTTCTAGCCTGTATTCGGTCATTGCAATTGATTTTCAGGAACATTTCCCAATCATTGGCAATTTTGGTGAAACTCCCCTCAAATGTATGCTGATTGTGCCAGATCAATCTTTGTTCCGTATCTTCAGATTCGCCAATGTAAAATTTGTCTCTTTGTGGACTGTAGATGATATAGCAATAGCAAGACAAAATAAGAGAAAAAAGTGGGCCCTGCTGGGATCGAACCAGCGACCACCTGATTATGAGTCAGGTGCTCTAACCATCTGAGCTAAGGGCCCTGAAAAGGACTGCAATGTTAAATAATTGAGACTAAATACCCAAAACAGATAATTATCTGAAGGTTCAGTATTTCAATTATTTTGCAAGCTCAAAAGTAATAATGTTAAAAAATGTTGATACCCTCATTTTCGATCTGGGTGGGGTTATAATAAACCTCGAAACCCATCGTACCATAATGTCTTTTGCTGACTTATCGGGTTTACCCCTTGAGGAAGTACTGACTTTAACCAAAAGACCGGAATTTTCTCAATATGAAAGAGGGGAGTTGAACGATGCGGAGTTTCGGAATTTTTTAAAAAGTGTTTTGAGGCGAGATCTGAAAGATGAAGAAATTGACAAGGCATGGAATGCCATGATACTTGACTTACCCGCAGCAAGAATTGAACTACTTCGAGATTTAAATAAGAGA
>CAZVFM010000112.1:0-8562 GCA_964626095.1 uncultured Roseivirgaceae bacterium
ACATACAATTCAGTTTGTCTTCCATCAATGTAGCGAAAGCCTGTCTCATCAAAGTAACCATCTTCCTCCAACTGAATTCTGATGTCTTTCTTCCAATCAGGTATGTTAACCGTAACATTCAATTCAATTGAATAGGCAGTTTTATAATGCATGGGATGATCACCAGAGCCCGGAACACCATCTTGTGCATCCCACATACCAATGGTTGTTCCCGCTGCATGCCCATGAAAACCAATGGGGTGGGTATACACAGAAGGAACAATACCTTCTTTAATTGCTTGCTCGCGTGTGAGCTTTAAAATTTCATTTCCCGTTCTACCTTCTTTGAAATTGGAGGTAAGAATGTCCTGTAAGCGATTACCAGTTTTGAAAGCATCTTTCAAATATTGTGGCGCATCTGCTTCTCCGGGTTTAAGCACATAAGCATGATTTTGTGTATCTGTGTTCAATCTTAAATAGGTAATGCCAAAATCGACATGCAATAAATCGCCAGGTAAAATCACAAAGGGTTGTGCTCGTTTACTCATAATAGCTTCCGGTTCATTGCGCTGAATGGATACTGATGGCTGAAACCAGGTTTCAAGTTTTAATTCCAGGATGCGTTCGCGATACCACCACACTACATCATCGGTTGTTGTAATGCCGGGTTGTATTACGGCTTCCGATAAACCTTCTGCAATGATATCATGCGCAATGCGACATATCTGCGTATAAATAGCCATCTCTTTTTCTGTTCTGGTCTCCAGCCAGCGAACAGCCAAGCGCTCAGCAGACACTACCCGTTCTTTATATTTTTTTGAAAGTGAATTCAACATTTTTTCATAGTCATTGGCAGTAATACCATCAGCATGGCCGTATTCAGATGCTTTGTTTACCGCAATTTTTTTTGGGTCACGTTCTTGAATCAACTTTGCCAACTGCCCCCATTGATCAGGATTGGCATCCGGATCCCAGGCGCGTTTAAAAATTTTTCCCACATCATACCGTGCAACTGCAAGGCATTCCAATTCTTTGCCTGCACCGCGATCAAACATCACCAGCATGGTTGTTCTGCGCGCTGCAAACCAGGTGGCAGGCAATAAAGTTTTGATTACAGGATCTTCGTTATACTCCCTGGAAATAACCACCCACATGTCTATACCTTCTTTGCGCATAAGATCTGGCAATACGTTGCGCAAGCGATCATCCAAAAGCTCATCTACTACCTTAGCACGTTCGCGCAAAGGAACTATTACGGGTAGCTGAGCGAACGATGTGTAACTGAGTATGATACAAATTAAAAGTGCGGATGCTTTCATTGTTTAGGTTTCTGTTTTATTTAGGAATTGATAAAATACATCTTTCGTTTTTTAAGAGCGGACCAACAGTATCTAAATCAAGTTTAGATTTAATTTCATCCATATGTTTACGCTGCTCATCTTTTAATTCTTTTCTTTTGATTGCTTCAACAAATCTTCTCAGTTCATTTTTAGTTTCTAAAATAAGTGATGGCACCTGAGTAGGTTTATCATCATCACCTTTAGCGACCATGGTAAAGTAAGAAGTGTTGGTATGCTTTACCAAACCGACCTTCACATTTTCCGCAATTACTTTTATACCGATAACAAGAGAGGTGCGACCAACATAATTTACCGAAGCATGCAGTGAAACCAGGTCGCCTACTTCTACTGGTTGTAAAAAATCAACATTATCTACCGATACAGTTACACAGTAAGTTCCGGCATGTTTGCTTGCGCAGGCATAAGCCGCCTTGTCCATTAAAGAAAGTAATATACCCCCATGAATTTTACCGCCAAAGTTGGCGTATGAAGGAATCATGAGTTCTGTAATGGTTACCTGTGAATTGCGAACGGTCTTAGATTGGACTTGCATAGGTTTTAGGTTTGGGCTATTAAATATAGAACCCTCTGAAGGCTAATGCAAAACTGACTTTTACTGAATCTCAGTCTTATACAATAATTTTTTACTCAAATGCCTGAAGCGTGCAAACATAATGAAGCCGGTAATGGTAAGTCCAATCAATAAACCCCACCAAATACCCATAGGGCCCCAATTGAAAATAAATCCGAAGCAATAACCTAAAGGAAGCGCAATAATCCAGTAGGCAATAAAAATAAACAAAGTAGGCACTTTCATATCCTCAAGTCCGCGTAAAGCACCAATACACACTACTTGTAGGCCATCAGATAATTGAAAAAATCCAGCAATAATCAATAAAGAAGCAGCCAAGGCAATCACTTCCGGATCACTTATATACAATGTGGGAAAATAAAACCTTCCGATTATAAAAATCAATGCCCAAACCGCCATGATACCCATGGCCATGCCGATCAGCGACATTCCGGCCCTTCGCATATTTGGAATATCCTTTCTTCCCAATTGGTTGCCCACCCGAATGGTTGCTGCTGCCGCTAACCCAGATGTAGTCATGTAACTAATTGTAGCCATGTTAATTGCAATTTGATGTGCGGCTAATGCAGTTGTACCTAACCAACCCATCATGATGGCCGAAAATCCGAAGGCGCTTACTTCAAAAATAAATTGTATGCCCGCGGGTATGCCAATGTTAAGTAAACGCTTGATCATTTTTTTTGAATACTGACCAAAAGCAAAAGCGTTTCTGTAAAGTGCAAAACGTGACGCATAAAAAACATAAGCCATCATGCCAATACCAATTACAATTCGGCTGATGAGTGTAGCATAGCCTGCACCATTTAATCCAAGCGCAGGAAACCCACCTTTTCCATAAATAAGAAAATAATTCAAAATGATGTTAAGCACATTTCCTCCCACTGTAATCACCATTGCCATTCGTGTAAGTGAAAGTCCTTCAGCAAACTGTCGATAAGTTTGAAAAAGCATAATAGGCACAAGCGAAAAAGCAATGATGTATAAATAAGGAATAGCCAGATCAACCACATCAGGAGGTTGGTTAATATGAGGTAAGGCAAAACTGCTGAGAAGCTGAATGACCAACAAAACAATAGAGCTAAGCATGCATATCATTAAACCATGTTTCAGTGTGTTGCTGATCATGTCGTGATTGTTCTCTCCATCAGCGGCAGCTACAATAGGTGTAATTGCATAAGAAACCCCAATGCCAAACGTCATCAATAAGTGAAACACCACATTAGCCAGCGAAGCCGCTGCCAATGGTTCTGCCCCTAACCTACCCACCATCACGCTGTCGGCCACACCCACCATTACATGCCCGAGTTGACTTAGCATGACAGGATAAGCAAGTTGCCAGTTGCGGCTAAGGTGTTGTTTTATTTCCATTTCTGATTTTAACTATAGATTTTTTAAGCGGGCAACTTTCAATATACCTGCAACACTCATACTATCGGTTATCTCTCCATTCATCACCATTTGCAACGCTTCTTTAAAAGGAAGTTTTTTTACTACAAGATCGGCTTCGGTTTCCTCGAGTTTTGCATCACCGTATTCAAGATCTTCTGCCAAAAAAATGTATCCCACTTCATCAGTCACTGAATTTGATGTATGAAAACACATAATTAAGTCCCAACGATTCGCTGTTATTCCGGTTTCTTCTTTTAATTCTCTTTTCGCTGATTCTAAAGTGTCTTGCTCAATTGAACCACCGCCTTCGGGTATTTCCCATGACCAGGCATTTAAAGTATAACGCCATTGTCCGACAAGCCAGGTATTCATTTCATCATCCAGCGCAATAATGCCAATGGCCTTGTTCTTGAAGCAAACTTTTCCATAAATGCTGTTGCCTCCTCCCGGATTAATTACCTGATGCTCTTCCAGTCGAATCCATGCATTATCGTACACAGTCTTTTCGCTGATTTTTTTCCATGGATTAGTATCGGAAGTGTGTTTCGTCATAGTCTCAAAAAATGAATGGCAAATCTATTCAATTATTAGCTACAGGAAATGTTTAATTTGCATTTGATGCTTAAATCATATTTCCATCCTGATTTAATAGAAGCCGGTTGCGATGAGGCCGGACGCGGTTGCCTCGCAGGCCCTGTTGTGGCTGCGGCAGTGATCCTCCCCAAAAATTATCATCATCCTTTTTTAAATGATTCGAAACAACTATCAGAAAAGGTAAGGAAACGTTTAAGAACTGAAATTGAAAAGGATGCACTGGCCTGGGCTGTTGCCGAAGTAGGTAATGAAGAAATAGACCAAATCAATATTTTAAATGCTTCGTACAAAGCCATGCATCTGGCCATTGATCAATTAAATGTCAAACCTGACTTGTTGTTGATTGATGGCAATCGCTTTAAACCATATCCACAAATACAACATCATTGCATTGTAAAAGGAGACACCAAATACCTTTCCATTGCAGCAGCTTCTGTGTTGGCAAAAACCTTTCGCGATGAACTGATGTGTAAACTGGCAATAGAACACCCAGCATTTGATTGGCAAAAAAATAAAGGCTACCCTACGACACACCATCGAAATCTACTGATTCAGCGTGGGCCCAGTCCATACCATCGGTTAAGCTTCCATCTTAAAGAAACCCAGCTAACCATCTTCAAAAGTCCCTAAAGGACATTTTACAATATGTTTTAACCAAAACTTGTGAGTCAACGTTAAATAGCTTTAATTTGCTCTAAATATAATTTTAGACTACTCTAAAAATATATTATGACTTATATAAAAACTATCTGCTTGCTTTGGGGCTTTATTCCATGGCTTCTCTTTGCGCAAAGCTTCGCCATAAAGGGTCGGGTAATTGACGCAGAAAATGGGGATTACCTTCCCTATTGCCATGTTAGTATCGAAGGAACCTCCATTGGCACATTTACTAATGATCAAGGCTACTTTCTTCTCGAATTAGATTCATACAGAGAGGTTACTTTGGTAGTAAGCTATATTGGGTATAGTTCGGTAAAGCTAAAAGCTGGGCCTGACAAAACATTCACTATTAAACTTCAACCAGAACACACTGCATTGAACACTGTTGTAGTAAGTGGAACAATGCATGAGGTAAGCCGCATCAACAGCTCAATAGCAGTCGATGTATTCAGTCCGGCATTTTTTCGAAAGAACCCTACGCCCAGCATTTTTGAGGCGCTTAATTTAGTAAATGGTGTGCAGCCACAAATTAATTGTAATGTTTGCAATGCTGGCGACATACACATCAACGGAATGGAAGGTGCTTACACTATGGTATTGATTGATGGTATGCCTATCGTTAGCTCTTTATCTACTGTTTACGGATTAAGCGGAATACCCAACAGCATGATCAAACGTATTGAAGTAGTAAAAGGTCCGGCATCTACACTTTACGGATCTGAAGCAGTGGCCGGCTTGATTAACATTATAACCAAAGATCCAGGAAACTCTGCCCTGATTCATGTAGATATTTTCGGAACCACTTACGGAGAATACAATACTGACATTGCTACATCATATAAAGCAGGGAAACATAAAGCATTACTTGGCTTGAATCATTTCAATTATTGGAATCCTGTAGATAAGAACAATGATAATTTCACCGATGTAACACTCCAGCGCAGAACATCACTCTTTAACAAATGGGATTTTAAAAGAAAAAGTGCTTTACAAGCTGGAGTTGCCATGCGCTATGTCTATGAAGAGCGATGGGGAGGAGAAATGCAATGGGCACGAAGTATGCGAGGATCAGACCAGGTGTATGCCGAGTCCATCTTCACTAATCGCTTTGAGTTAATTGGTAATTACGAATTACCGGTAAGCACAGGTAAATTGATGATTGATTACTCGTACAATAAACACATACAGGATTCTTACTATGGAGAAATGCCCTTCATGGCCAATCAGGATGTTGGCTTTGCACAATTGCGTTGGCAAAGACAAATAGGGAACCATCAAGTTTTAAGTGGACTCCCTTTCAGGTATATGTATTATGATGACGATACTCCCGGTACTGCCGATCAAATGGGTAACAACGTGGCTATGCAAACTTATCTGCCGGGAATTTTTATTCAGGATGAATGGTCGGTAACTGAAAAGTTTAACTTGTTAACAGGAATGCGATATGATCGCCATAACCAACATGGAAATATTTTTAGTCCCAGACTGGCGATGCGCTATCGCACAGGAGAGAATAGTACACTTCGTTTAAGTACAGGTAATGGTTTTCGCGTAGTTAATCTTTTTACAGAAGACCACGCGGCTTTGAGTGGTTCAAGGCAAGTAATAATTCAAAATGAACTTAAACCCGAACAATCTTGGAATGTGAATGCCAATTACCAAACCAGCATTACACACAAACTGGGTTTCGTTTCAGCAGATGCTTCAATATTCTATACCTATTTCAGCAATAAAATAGTCGGGGATTTCTTGTCTGATCAAAATAGTATCATTTACGATAACCTTTTTGGTTATGCCATCTCTAAAGGCATTTCATTAAATGTGGAAGCCTCATTTACCAATGGTATAAAATTTATGACAGGAGCTACTTTCATGGATGTATACCAGATGGAAGAAAATGAAACGAACAATGAACTTGAACGCGTACCACAACTTTTTGCGCCAAAGCTTTCAGGTACATTCGCATTGACATATTCAATTTCACGAATTGGTTTAAATCTTGATCTTACCGGAAGATGGATGGGCCCAATGTATTTGCCGGTAGTTCCGAACGACTTTCGCCCGGAGCAGTCGCCTTGGTTTGCACTCATAAATTTTCAGCTGGGTAAACAAATCAATAACTCCTGGGAAGTTTACGGTGGCGTTAAAAATCTGCTGAATTTTATTCCCAAAGACCCCTTGCTTCGTCCCTTTGATCCCTTCGATAGAAATATTGATATTGGTAACCCAAACAATTATCGTTTTGATACCACCTATAATTACGCACCTTTGCAGGGTATTCGCGGATTTATTGGTCTGCGTTTTACGTTACAATAGTTCAAGTCCATTTTAGTTTAATTATGTGCCTGATTTTACTTGCTAAAGATTACCATCCTGATTACAAACTTATACTTGCGGCCAATCGTGACGAGTTTTATCAACGCAAAACAGCTGGGGCAAAATTCTGGGAAGAACACCCCGAAGTACTCGCTGGCAAAGACCTGGAGGCAGGAGGAACCTGGTTAGGCATTAACAAAACCGGTAAAATTGGAATGCTTACCAACTACCGTGATTTACGCAACCTGAAAGACAATGCGCCATCAAGAGGAAAACTTGTAATGGATTATCTTACCAATGGTCACAAGCCTGGCGAATACATAAACGAGATAAAACCAATAGCAAATAAATTCAACGGCTTCAACTTGTTGATAGGGTATCCTGAGCAATTGTTGTACTTCTCAAACTACGGCAATGGAGTTGAAAAAGTACCCAAAGGTATTGTTGGAATAAGTAATCACTTACTTGAAAGTCCTTGGCCGAAAGTGCAAAAGGGAAAGGAAAAACTGAAATCCCTCATTGATGCTGAAAAACTGAATGCTGAAAGCTTCTTCCATATGCTGCAAGATGATACACACGCACCCGATGAGCAATTGCCGGATACGGGTCTTGATTTAGAAAGAGAACGTGCTGTTTCATCCATGTTTATAAAATACCCGGGATATGGATCGCGATGCTCAACCGTAATTATGATAAACAGCTATAATGAGGTATATTTTGCTGAGCGAGTTTACAATACAGAAAATTTTTCGTTCGATACCAACGTGTACAAATTTCAAATTGACTAGTTGCCCGGATTTACAATAAGGCGCTGCTGCTGACCTTTATGATTCCTGATGATGTACACACCCGCGGAGAGTCCCTCTGTACTAAACTCAAGTGCCTCAGTCTTCTCCATAACTAGTCGGCCAAAGGCATCAAAAACTTTTACAGAAGCTGTCTCGCTTAACTTCACCACTCCACCATTGCTTGGATTAGGCCAAATGCGGAAGGTATCATCGGAACCATCAAAATTGATTGCAATAACCTGTGAATATTCAAAAGTGCCACCAATATCTACTTGTTTGAGGCGATAATAAGCCAATCCCTGAAGTGGTCGTTCATCATACCACTTATAATCCATTGCAATTTCTGTTGTGCCGTTTCCATCAACCCTTCCAAGTTCTGCGTAATGAGTTCCATCTACTGATCTCTCTATTGAGAAGTAATCGTTGTTTAACTCACTGGCAGTTTTCCATTCCAGTTTTACCATTCGGTTTTCTGTCTCACCTTTAAAGTACAACAGTTCTACCGGTAACGGATTTACTGCCGATGTTGTAGCCAGGGTAAAAGGACTGAATGAAGTTACTGCTGCACTAGTAGTAATTGTACCATTATTCGCATCACCTGTAGTGCCTCCATTCCCCAGGTCTTGCCAAATTGCACCGGTCCAGCGTGTTACTCTCAACTCTGGTAAAGAGGTAATATAAGGTCCGCTACAATCCGCGGAATTCCAGCTCAGACCCACCGTAACATTAGAAGTCCCAATGGTACGATCCAGTTGCCAATATTCACAACCGCTGATGGTGTAGAAAGAAGGATCCCAGTTACTGCCAAAGGCCTGTTCAACAAAAAAGTATTGCGCTCTGAATTGGTGGGTAGCATTTGACGGAGCAGAAATGGAAACTGGACGATAAATCCCGTCATTTCCTA
>CAZVFM010000113.1:0-8510 GCA_964626095.1 uncultured Roseivirgaceae bacterium
ATGGTAGACATGAAAGTGAACAGTGCATATACATTTGATCCTAAAACTTCTTCGGCCTTCAGAATATATTTCGGAGAGAACCTTGCTGAGAGCCTTAAACCAGATCGGGTGATGTTGGGCAATGCCTACCCCAATCCAAGTGACGGAGAAAGTAAAATTCCATTTACCGTAAGTGCCGAGGCTGGGGAAGTTCGGGTGGTTATGGAACTGTATAATGGCCTTGGTGTTAAGGTAGATACCATTATAGATGGGCAGTTTTCTCCGGGTTTTTATGAAGCCGATCTTAATGCAAAAAGCCCCAATTTGAGCAATGGCATGTATTTAATCAAGCTTTCGGTGGCTGGCCAGGAACTTAGGGAAACGCACTATGGGAAGCTGATACTGACAAAATGACTAAAATAGATTAACTTTGTATAGGCTGCAGAAAATCAGCTCGTTACAAGGGCAATATTAAACCAAAAGCCATGAAGCATTTACAAAAACTTTTCCTGGGTATTTTCGTGATGGCCACTGTACTTGCAGTACAGGCACAGAACGTGAGTACTCGAACAAGCGAATTTGAGGTGGACTTTAGTGACCCTAAAAAACTCGCTTACGCAACCATTCCGGTGATCAACTGGATTACACCAACCGCTGAAAGTAGTTATGCCAATGAGAAGAAATTCAACATCAAAGTAGAGGTTGAATCAGAAAAGCCAATCAAGAGCATTACTATTTCGATTAAGGAAGGTGAAGAAAATGCGGCTACCCGCGGCACACAAACCATAACACCTGAAAACCCGGAAGCAAGGGCAACCACAATAGAAAAGACATTGACCTTAATGGATGGCCTCAATGTGTTGGAAATAGTTGCAGAGGGGATTGATGGAGGAAGAACTGTAAGTTACAAAACGATTAACATAGGTGGTTCAGATCTTGGCGATGTTGCAAAACTAGACAGGACAGATTATGCACTCATCTTCGCAACCGATAAGTATGATAATTGGGGCGATTTGGTTAACCCGATTCATGATTCCCGGACAATAGGTGACGAGTTAAGAAAGACTTATGGATTCAAAGTTGAAATTATTGAAAACGCGAGTCAGAATCAGATGCTGATTAAGTTGCGTGAGTATGCAGAGAAAAAATATAAGCCACTCGATCAGTTGTTTATTTTCTTTGCAGGCCACGGGCAGTATGATGAGACCTTCGGTGAAGGATTTATAGTACCGAAAGAGGCATTAGCCAATGACCCGGCCAAAACAAGCTACCTCTCGCACAACCGGCTACGTTCAGTAATAAACAATATTCCGGCTGAGCATATTTTCCTTGCTATGGACGTTTGTTTTGGAGGAACTTTTGATCAGGCGCTAGCCTCATCAAGAAGCTTAGAAGAAGAGTTATACAAAGAGCAGTCAAAGGCTGAGTTCTTAACAAGAAAATTGCAATACAAAACACGTAAGTACATTACATCAGGCGGTAAAACATATGTATCTGATGGTATTCCCGGTAAACACTCTCCTTTTGCAAAAGCATTTTTAGATGCATTGCGCTCAAGAGGAGGTCGTGATGGCATACTTACCTTGCCAGAGTTATTCTCTTATGTTGAAACCCTTAAACAAGTGCCGCGCTTTGGTGAATTTGGAGACAATGCGCCTGGTTCTGACTTTCTTTTTGTGGTTAAATAATATTTTATAGCGTGATATAATAATGGGGAGGCATTGTCTCCCCATTTTTTTTACAAGAAAGCCGGAATTATTTTAACTTGTGCGACCGAAGATATTTTGAAGAAGTCCATTTCCATATTGATTTTTCTTTTTGCTCTCCAGGCATTGGTTTATGGGCAGAAGGGAAAATTCTTTTTGTCGCACCATCAACCAACATCTGCTAAAGGGAATGTTTATTTTGATCTAGCCCAATCTGAAAATGGGTTGATTTATGTAGCTACTAAATCTGGTGTATTTGAATTTGATGGTCGAGAGTGGAATCCAATTAAAACACCAGGCTCTGTATATACTATTGTAATAGAAGGAGAAGAAATTTTTCTAGGCGGAAGAAAAGGGTTTGGGGTGCTCAAGAGTAACCTACACAATCAATCGATCTATCACTCTTTGTCGGATCAATTACCTGAGGCCAATGACATAACTTATTCATTATTGACAGCTGATGAAGCCTATTTTTTAAGTAGAGATCACCTATTTGTGATAAGCCGTAAAAATCATGAAGTAATTCAAAGTATCTCGGCCACTAAAGAAAATGGGGCGTTTTTGAATATAGCCGAGATAAACAATGAAGTTTACATCCAAACTGAATTAAGTGGTTTGATGAAATATACACAGAGCCAACTGACTCCTCACAACCTTCAATTACCCGCTGATATCGAAATTGTTTTTTACGATAAATTAAAGGGGACACAACAATATGCAATTTATTCTGCCACGGATAGCCTGTATTTGTTAACAAATAATACAGTCAGACACGTAGCCTTTGCGGATTCAGATTACCTCAGTGCAAATGTGGTTATTGGTGGTGCATGGGTTAATCATAACTTGCTTGCCTTGGGTACCATCAGAGGTGGGGTAGTGCTAATTGATCCATTAACAGGCGAAACCGTAGAGATGCTTAATTACCTCAGTGGTTTGCCTGACAATGAGGTAATGACCATCAATGCCGACCATCAATCTTCGGTTTGGGTTGCGCATCAATACGGGTTTACCAGAATTATGCCCGACCTCCCATTCAGGGCCTATAGCCATTACCCTGGTTTACAGGGGAAACTATTAGCATCTCAAACCTACTTCGATAAGGTTTATGTAGGAACATCGGTAGGCTTATTTTCGCTAAAGAAAAATGAGCGCTATGATGAGATCATTTATTATGTTCAATCAAAACCCAGGGCAGCAACATCACAACAAGCTAAAAGTAGTGATGAAGAATCACAGGAACCATCGGCTGAAGAAATAAAAAGTATGCGTAAGCGTGGCTTTTTGAATTTCTTAAAAAAGAGTAAAGAGGAGGAAACAAGTAAAAAACAGGAAGCACCACAACACATGACTGCTAAAGCAAAGGCTGCAAGTCCTGTTGTGCAAAAAAGAGTTAGAAGAGAATTAAAGTCTATTGAATATATATTTGAACCGGTAGCAGGAATTGATACAAAGATTACACAACTTATTCCTGCAGGCAATGATTTATTTGCTGCCGGACTTGGAGGGTTGTACCTGATTGCCAAGAATGGAGAGGTAAGGCAAATGGCAGATCAGCCTGTGCGCTATGCCTATTATTATGAAAAAGAAGGAGTAATATTTGCCGCGACATACGAGAGTGATATACTTTCATTTGAGCAGAGAAACGGTAAATGGTCAAGCTCTAATATTTTTGATGATTTCAAAGAGTACGTGGTTCATATCTTTGCAGATAGCAAAGGAAGAGTTTGGTTCAGCGGCCTTGATCGTGTTTACTGGATATTTCTTAGCAACCTTTCTGTTCTTGATATGGATGAAGTTATTTTCGATAATCCATATTTTGAATATACCTATGGAATAGAATCTAATAATACTATTTATTTTTTGAATACGGATGGTCTGCATCGCTATGATGAAGAGGAAAAAAAATTACTACCCTATGAGAGAGCGCTAGAGCCAACACAAATTCAAGCAGATAATATGGAGATTTGGATGCTTGAAAAAACAGGCTGGTATAATTTGAGAAGTAATTCAGAGAAGCCTGAGAGTAAAAATTTTCTCAATATCTTTCAGGGCATATCTAGCATAAACAGAGACAGCAACAGCAATGAGATTTGGATTGTTACATCGGATAACGAATTGTATAAATATAATACATTAGAAAGTTTTAATCAGTCAAAATATTTTCCGCTCCAGTTAAAGAAAGTAAGTCTGCAGGACAAACTTGTATCGATTGGAGACAAGTACAAAATTGAGCAACATGAAGGCGGACTTACCGTCTCTTTTGTTCAGCCGGATTTTAGTGGATTAACGGCAGTAGAATACCGCTATATGCTCAAGGGGGCGGGGATTGATTGGTCTGAATGGTCAAGACTAAACAACCTTGTTAATCTTACTTTTCTTCCGGTTGGCGATTATGAACTAATCATGGAATCGAGAAATGCCTTTGGTGTTGTATCTGCTTCTGATCCCATTTATTTTACTATTGATCCACCCTATTGGAGACAGACCTGGTTCTACGCTATTGAGGTTGGTGTTTTTCTTTTATTGGTTTTATTAAGCATACGACTTAACAGGTTTGGTCAACGCTACCGCATACTTAGTCGTGTGCTTACCTTTCTAACCATAGTTATTTTTATTGAGTTTATTCAAACACTTGCTGGCGATCAATTTGCAACTGAAACATCCCCTGTAATCGATTTTTTAATACAAGTGACCATTGCGTTTATGATTCTTCCGTTTGAAAGTTATTTACGCAAACGAATGATCAGACAAGACGTTGATACATTTAATATATCACTAAAAGCAGCAGATAAGCTGAAAAAAAAACTTCGCATCAATAATTAATTTTCATTGAATCACATAAGAGATTTAAGCATGAAAAGATTGCATTCATTAGTAATAATTCTAGGGCTTGTGGGCTGCCAGCAACAAAACAAACAAAATGATATTGATAACCCCCCTGCTTCGGGTTTTAACGAATCAGGTTCAGATGTTGAGGCCATCCAATTGGTGGATAGCATTATGCAAGCCATGGGCGGGAGAAAAGCATGGGATGAAACGAGATTTATTTCCTGGAATTTTTTTGGCAGACGCGATCTTGTTTGGGATAGATTTACAGGAAGGGTGCGCATTGATATCCCCGCTGACTCCACTACCTTTTTGGTTAATGTAAATGATGATACAGGTAAAATTTCAATTAAAGGGAGAGTGTTGACTGACCCGGATAGTTTGAAAACATTTATTGAGAGAGCCAAACAAATTTGGGTTAACGATTCCTACTGGCTAGTAATGCCATTTAAGTTAAAAGACTCAGGAGTAACACTTAAGTATACTGGAGAAGAAACATTAGACTCTGGATTAAATTGTAAGGTTATAGAGCTTACGTTCAGTGAAGTTGGGTTTACGCCTAATAATAAATACAGATTGTATGTCGATACCAAAGACATGCTGATCAAGCAATGGGCATTTTATCAAGATGCGACACAAGATGAACCATCAGCGGTTTGGCCTTGGGACAACTACCAACAATATGGAAACATACTATTATCGGCTGACCGTTCTGACGGACGAGGGCCAAAAAATGTACGTGTTGATGAGAATTTGAGTGAGGATGTATTTAATGAATTTTAAACATGAGACCTCCAATTGAATCCATTCCACTTTTTTATCAGAACTATGTTAAACTGGTGTCTGAGAAAGATGTACTTAAAGCCTTAATACAATCTTCAGAAGAACTCCAATTTGTTCTTGCCGATATTTCTGATGATCAGGCCAATTTTGCCTACGCCAAAGGAAAATGGACAATAAAGGAATTACTTATGCACCTGATGGATGCAGAGAGAATATTTATATACAGGGCCTTGCGTTTTGCGCGAAATGACCGCACTTCTTTATCGGGCTTTGATGAACAGCTCTACGCACCGCAGTCCAATGCTTCCAGCCAGAGTATTGTAGATCTTACACAGCATGCTAAAAACCTCAGACAATGTACTATTGATCTTTATAGTACATTTAGCAAAGAAATGTTGTTGCGCAGCGGTTTCGCAAATAATTATGAGATCAGTGTAATTGCTATCGGATTTATTACTGCTGGCCACGAACGACATCATGTTAACATTCTAAAAGAGCGATACTTTCCTTTGTTAAAATGAAATACCTGATTTTTAGTTTAATTGCATTTGCAACTGCTTCTTGTGGTCTTTCTAAGCGAGCGGTAATTACTAAAGATTTAAGAGTGGCCGAAACTATGTTTCAGGACCACAAGGGATTTATACTTTATGATCCGGAATCAAAGAAAGTATTAGTTGAGCATCAGGCTGACCGATATTTTGTTCCCGCATCGAACACTAAAATTTTAACACTTTTCGCTTCCCTCAAAATTTTGGGAGATTCAATACCAGGATTGTATTATTATCAGCATGGAGATTCATTGATCATACAAGGAAGTGCGGACCCCTCGTTTCTCTACAAATATGTACACCAAAATGACAGGATTTTTAATTTTTTGAAGCAAGCACCGGGAAAAATCTATTATAGTCACAATAATTTTAATGCAACATATTTTGGACCTGGTTGGGCATGGAATGATTACAATTATTCCTACTCACCAGAGCGGTCGGCATTTCCGGTGTATGGAAATACTTTTGATATTAGTAAGCCTGCATTTCAAACTACATTAAGTATAGAGCAGCCATTTTTCAAAAAGTATTTTTGGTTGGGCGATAGTCTTGCAAGAGCACCCTACTTTATGCGTGAGATAGCAAGTAATCGCATTGATTACTTTCCTGGCATACAAACCCGTGACATGAATTGGGAGGTACCTTTTAAAACCAGCCCAGAGTTGATAGCGGATTTATTAGCAGATACCCTTAAAAGAGAAGTTCAACTACTAAAGCGCGGTGATAGTTTGAGCAATAAGAGAGTGATGTACAGCATACCATCAGACAGTCTGTATAAAGTGATGATGCAGGAGAGCGATAATTTTATTGCAGAGCAACTATTATTGGTTTCAGCAGGGGTATTAAGTGATACCCTGGATCCGGAAATTACCATGCGCTACATACAGGAAAATTATTTTAAGCACTTGCCCGATAAGCCCATTTGGGTAGATGGCTCTGGTCTTTCCAGGTATAACCTGGTTACACCACGCAACATAATCAAAATTTGTGAACTGCTGTATGAGCAAATACCCAGCGAAAGACTTTTTCATTTGCTTGCAACTGGAGGAGTATCTGGCACCTTAAAAAACAACTACAAAGCAGATGAACCTTATATTTTTGGTAAAACCGGAACACTGAGAAATAATCACAACCTCAGTGGATTCATACGCACTAAAAGCAATAAAATTTTGATATTTAGTTTTATGAATAATGGCTTTACCAAACCAACTTCCGAGGTAAGAACCGAAATGGAGCGAATTTTGCGTTACATCTACGAAAGGTATTAGACATGATCAAAAGCGTATTACTGTCCATTTTAATAAGTGTACTAGCATTCAACTCCTATGCTCAAATCGACAGCCTCGCTATAAAAATTGGTCAGATGATTTTGATAGGAATGCCAAAGACGGAAGTTGACAAAGAAGTACTTAGTGAGGTGAAATCGGGAAAGGTAGGTTCAATCATATTTTTTGAGAAAAACATTTCGGCAATAGACCCCTATTTCAACTTAAAGAAAGCATCATGGCAATTACAAGAAGCAGCAACTATACCATTATTTATTTGCATTGATCAGGAAGGTGGTAGGGTTAACAGGTTGAAGGATAAGTACGGTTTTCCCAGGTCAGTTACTGCTGCCTACATGGGTGAGCATGGAATAGACACGACACGTTTTTATGCGCAGGCAACTGCAGCTACCTTGGCAGGGTTAGGCATTAATGTAAACTTTGCACCCGTGGTAGATTTGGCCAGTAATCCCGACAATCCCATTATTGCAAAATTTGAAAGAGCATTTTCAGCAGATCCGGAAGTGGTAAGTGAAATGGCGGCCGTCTTTGCTGAAGAACACAAAAAACTCGGAGTAGTTACCGTATTAAAACATTTTCCTGGACATGGTAGTTCGCATGCTGATACGCACCTGGGCATTGCAGACGTCACAAAATATTGGACAGAAACTGAACTTATCCCCTATAGAAACTTAATAAGTGAGAATAAAGTAGATGCGGTAATGACTGCCCATATTGTTAACAAACAACTTGACAACAATGAACTTCCCGGAACCTTATCTAAATCGGTAATCACCGGAATTTTACGGGATGAGATGGGATTTAATGGAGTTGTATTTTCTGATGATATGCAAATGCATGCCATAGCAAAATATTTTGGATTGGAAGAAGCAATAAAGTTGGCAATTAATGCCGGAGTAGATGTACTTACTTTTTCAAACAACATACAAGGAAGCGATCAGCGTACAGTTGAAGTGGTACATACTATAATCAGAAAACTTGTTGAGAACGGAGAGATACCGCAAAAACGTATTGATGAATCTTTTGAGCGTATCATGAAATTGAAATCAAAATTTTTATTGCATGAATAAGAGCATAATCTCATTGGTATTATCCATAATGTGTGTAATATCTTTAATATTCCTTGTTTTTGCCTATAAACAAAAGAACAAGGTAGATATTCTCGAAGCAGCTGTTGAAGACGCTAAGCAACAGCTAGAAGAATGTAAAAGAAGTAGTGAACAATTGATCCAACAAGCAGAAGCACAAAGAATGCTTGCAGATGAAATGAGAAGAATGGCAGAAATGGAGAGTGCTAGGGCTTACGAACGGCTGAGACATGAGGAAAGCAAATTAAAATAATTTTCTTTACGGAATGACTGCTCCCTATACTTTGAGTTTTG
>CAZVFM010000114.1:0-5500 GCA_964626095.1 uncultured Roseivirgaceae bacterium
TACCAGGTTGTACACAAATGAATCGTAATTATCGAGTACAAGTATTTTCATTTTCCAATCAATTTGCGACTAAATACATATTCATTTACAAGTGCCCATTTAATTCCTAAGCAATAATTTCAAATCAGAACCCTATTAACTTTATCGCTCTTCGCAAATCTCTGTGACCTCCCGAAGCCTCGGGAGTGGTTTAATATTCTTAAATATTTTCAGCCATCTCAATGGCCTTGCGTAAAGCTTCCAGTTTATTATTCACTTCCTGCAACTCATTTGCAGGATTTGATTTGGCAACAATACCTGCACCTGCCTGGTACACCAACTGATTATTCCTGCTCATAAAGCTGCGTATCATGATGGCATGATTGAAGGCGCCATTGAAACCCATAAAGCCAATGGCCCCTCCGTAAAATGCCCGGCTAACCGGTTCATATTGATCTATCAACTGCATGGCCATGTGTTTGGGTGCGCCCGACAAGGTACCTGCCGGAAAAGTATCGGCCACTACCCGCAGGGCGGAACTTCCTTTTGTAAGTTTGCCGCTTACCGTAGATACCAGGTGTATCACATGTGAATAATATTGTATTTCCCTGAACACTTCTACCTCCACCTCCGCAGCATGTCTGCTCAAATCATTACGGGCCAAATCCACCAGCATGATGTGCTCCGCATTTTCTTTTTGATCGGCCGCCAACTGCTTGGCCAATGCACCATCCTCCTCGTCATTACCTCTCCTTTTAAAAGTACCGGCAATCGGATATATACTGGCCTTGTCTCCGCGAATTTTTAGTTGTGCCTCAGGCGAAGAACCAAATAATTTGAAATTACCAAAATCGAAATAGAAAAGATAAGGCGAAGGATTGATGGAACGTAAGGCGCGGTACACACTAAACTCATCCCCCCGGAATGCCGTTGAAAATCTTCTCGAGAGCACCATTTGAAAAACATCTCCCCGTTGACAATGTGCAATGGCTTTTTCAACGGCATCCAGGTAGTCTTGAGCTGAGAAATCGCTTTGCTCTGTACCCGCCCGCTTAAATGGATAAGTCGGTATCCGGTTGCTGGTAATTGTCTGCTGTATCGCATCAATTCCCGATGCTTCTCCCTCAAGTAAATGCTCAAACAAATGCAAGGTATTGCTGAAATGATCAACCACAATCACATACCTGAAGACCTGGTAAAAAATATCCGGAATTTGATTTGAGCCCGACTTTAAATCAATCTCTTCAAAATAACGCAAGGCATCGTATGCCAGGTACCCAAACAATCCATGCGCAGGATACCTGCTCTTCAAACTTGCATCCGCAACAAAAGCATCCATAAATGCTTGCAGCTTTTGCACAACATCTTCTCCTTTGTCAAGCTTGCTCCGCTGCTTCTGCAATTGCGGATACTGTATACTTAATTCATCATGCTGCAGTTTGAATTCAGCAATGGCTTGGCAACAAATGATCGACAACGCGTTTTCGTTTCCATGATAATCAGAACTCTCCAGCAAAAAACTTCCGGCATAAACATCCCTTAGCTTGAGATAAATATTCACAGGACTAAGCGTATCGGCCAGCAAACTGCGGGTATTGGTTTTGAAAGTATATTTCTCTGTTACGGTCATAGTCTTAATGCAATGCTTCCTGAATAATGCTTAATCAAAAAAAAGACCCGCATGAACAGCGGGTCTTCCTTTTAGTTTGGTCAAAAGTATCCTGTTCACATATCGGGTAAAATTGTGTGCCACCACCATACGATATAAAACAGTCTATTCATCTATTATTTATTCTTTAGTTGCCTTTTTACGCGCAGCCTTTTTTGGAGCCGCCTTCTTTGCAGGCTTGGCGACCTTTTCAACCGGCTCAGCAGCTACTTTAGGGGTACTCACCACGGCAGCCTTCCTCAATCTTGGCCTTGAAACACCGTATGAACCCTTTCGGATTTTGCCTTTTCTTGTTTTTTTATCTCCTCTTCCCATGTTTTCTTTTTCTTCTGAAGCACAATTCTATAAAAGCTAACACATATAAACAAACTTTTATCCCTTTTGCCTTGAAACAAAATTCAGCTGCGCTCAGCTTTACCTTAACCAATCAAATGTTAACTTGTTTAAGAAATAAAGAAAATACTATGGCAAGGCTTAACATAGATACCATCATTGCCCTTCGCAATACGGCAAATCAAATCAGCAAAAGCGCTGATTATCAATGGGGACACATGGGGGCATGTAATTGTGGTTTCCTGGCACAGCAAGTCTGTAAAATCAGTAAAGAGGAAATTCACCGCAAGGCCATGCAGGGCCATGGCGATTGGAATGAGCAGCTGAACGACTATTGCCCTAGCAGCGGACTGCCCATGGACGAGCTCATTTCAAGTCTCTTGAATTTTGGATTCACAACAGATGAACTGAAAAAACTGGAGAAATTATCCGATCAACACCTGCTTTTCCGATTAGCTCCTGAAAAGCGGAACCTGAAACACAATAACAAAGAGGATGTGGTCCTATACCTCCAAACCTGGGCCGATTTACTGGAAGAAAAATTACTCGACCGCATGGAATTACCCCTCATCACACTTGAACCTGCCTTGGTTTAAATAATCATTCCAACTTTATAATTCATACTTAAAAAGTATACAATCCTTAGGCCGATTGTCCTGGTTGGGAAACCGCATCCATTGCCTTAACCTTGCTTCTTCCTTGAGTCCCAACTTTTGTATCACGCGTACCGAGGCCAAATTCTCTTCATCGCATAGTGTCCATAGCCGGTAAACATTTTGCTGCTGCATTAACTGTTCAAGTACTGCACCTGCGGCTTCAGTCGCCAAACCCCTTCCCCAATGCGATGGACCGAGGATATAACCAAAATTGCATTTACCCGATTCATTGACAACGCCCACTGAACCAATCATCCCTTGCGAGCTTTTTAATCGTATCGCATAACTGTAATCGGTTCCTTTGTTCCATGCAGCTTGAGTAAAGCCAAGGTATTGCCGGGTATCGGCTATGCTTTCATGTGTTGGCCAGGAAACATATTTTGTAGCTTCAGGCTTAGAAGCATAACAGTAAAAAATTTCCTCTGCATCCTCCACGCGAAAGCGCTGAATCAGTAATCTTTCCGTCTCTATCCGTTCAGGCAACTGAAGTTTGTGCGCTTGCTTCATAAAATCAAATACTATATTTGAATGTAAATACACTTCTACAAGCAAACAACAGCATTGTGAAAAATCAGAACATCGTTCATGAATATTTCAAACGTGTATTCACCGACTATTCCATTTATATAAGACTTAACCCTTATACTTTTAAAGGAACAGAACTCACTTTATTTAAAGACGGACGAATAGAAAAAAGGGAACTTACCTTTGACGAGCAAATCCATGACGACCTCAATGCCGATGAATTTGTACGCATATCTTCTTTGGAATACCAGCTCTACGCCACTGGCCTGGCCTGATCAATGCAACTCCCACTCAAGGCTGTACTTGGCACTGCTCTCTTTTTCTTTCTTAAGATCAGTACGGTAAGGACCCCCCTTGCTCAACAATTGAAACCTGAACTCGCCCAACTTATCGTTCGGACTTAACAAATCATAATCCCATAATTCCAACACCACTGCATCTCCATCGGCTGCTTCAAAATTTACATTAATCTCCACCTCATCTTTATCTGCCTTAAGATACTTAGCCTTTTCAGGCCAGATCTTCTTTCCTTCCAATTTTAAAAACACCTCGTCTTTATCACCCTCATCACTCAGGTAACAGTGCAGCTTCAGTAATGTACATTTTGCCATGCCAGGTAAATTTAATAATCCAATATAATGAAATGCGCTTATCATTTTAAAGATTGCAGGCTAAAGCGTACTTTTGCCCTTGGCAAATCGGCACGACCAGCTCCTGCTGAATCCCCCAGGACCGGAAGGTAGCAAGGGTAGGTGGTTGTAGCGGTGCGATGTTCGGTTTGCCATTTTTTATGGATTAATTGCGCGAATTAAGCCCCTTTGGCTGGCACTTTACCCGCAGGACCTTATCTTTGAAACCTAACCCCATCACCATATGAAGTTTTTTATTGATACCGCCAATCTGAATGAAATTAAAGAAGCACACGAACTCGGTGTACTCGATGGCGTAACCACCAACCCCTCTTTAATGGCCAAAGAGGGTGTATCAGGAAAAGATAACATCATGGCGCATTACAAGGCCATCTGTAAAATTGTCGATAACAATGTGAGTGCCGAAGTCATTGCTACCGACTTCGACAACATAATTAAAGAGGGTAAAGAACTCGCCAAAATCGATGATAAAATTGTAGTAAAAGTTCCCATGATCAAGGAGGGCGTAAAGGCCATCAAGCAATTCAGCAGCGAAGGCATACGCACCAATTGTACCCTGGTATTTTCTGCAGGTCAGGCACTGCTCGCTGCCAAAGCTGGCGCAAGCTATGTCTCTCCTTTTATTGGCCGACTCGATGATATCTCTCAGGATGGCTTGGATTTGATTGACCAGATCGTTCATATATACGATAACTACGGCTACACAACCGAAGTTTTGGCCGCCAGCATACGACACATTACGCACCTGATTAAATGTGCAGAGATCGGTGCCGATGTGGTGACCTGTCCACTCAATGTAATCACCGGATTATTAAATCATCCATTGACAGACAGTGGCCTGGAGAAATTCCTATCCGACCATAAAAAGGCAAACAAGTAAGCTTAATGTAATTAAGAAATTATGTTTTCTACCGATCCCGTACTTCGTGTCAAAGACGCAACCATTTTTCAGGACAGCAACGCGGTGCTCAACAACATTTCTTTCGAAATGGAAAAAGGAGAATTTGTGTTTCTCGTGGGACGTACCGGATCAGGTAAATCATCCTTACTAAAAACAATGTATGCCGACCTTGCACTTCGCCTCGGAGAAATACAGGTAGCAGGCTACAACATCCGTGGCATCAAAAACAATGAAGTACCCTTGCTCAGAAGAAAGCTGGGTATAATTTTTCAGGATTTTCAATTGTTCCCCGACCGAACCATCGCTGAAAATCTTGAGTTTGTGCTGAAAGCCACCGGCTGGAACGACCGCTCCAAAATGAAAGCCAGGCAGGCCGAAGTACTGATTCAAGTGGGATTAGGCTCCGTTGAAAAAAAATTTCCGCACCAACTATCTGGTGGTGAACAGCAACGCGTAGTAATTGCAAGGGCATTGTTGAACGAACCCATTTTATTGATTGCCGATGAGCCTACCGGAAACCTCGATCCCGAAGTCTCCAATGGTATTCTCAAAATATTTCAGGCCATCAACAAAAGCGGCACAACCATTCTCATGGCTACCCACGATTACGAAATGATTAAACAATTTCCCGCCAGGGTAATTAAATGTGAGGGAGGAAGAATTTTTGATTCAAAAGTGGATTCCTTCGAATTGAAAGGTGCCTATTAAGTCGCCTGACCTTCACAATTCACAAATCAAAATTCACAAATCATCAGATGTACAATCAGATCGACTTTTCTTCTTTTAG
>CAZVFM010000114.1:5510-8369 GCA_964626095.1 uncultured Roseivirgaceae bacterium
GTGGATTCCTTCGAATTGAAAGGTGCCTATTAAGTCGCCTGGCCTGCTTTTTCCAGCCGCGCGTGCATGGTATCCACACGAATAATCAGGTACAGTTCAATAATCACAAATCAAAAATCATCAGATGTACAATCAGATCGACTTTTCTTCTTTTAGTGCTTCGGCTTCTTCCAGTGTTTTATTCATGATATCAAGCCTGATAATCAGGTTAAGTACCAGGGCATCCTTAAGCTCTTGTGATGGTTCTTTGCGCATTTCTTCTTTCAATACCATATACATGGCTTCCAGTTTCAGTAGATCCTGGCTGTAGGGATCATCCGCCCAGGCACTTTGTGCAGTATTGATCAGACTCGCCTTCTCTGCAAGCTGTCCAAAATAATAAACCTCTATTTCTGCAAACTCTTTTTCAAGTGCACTTAACTCTTTTTGTGCCGGCACTTTAAAAGTATGATAAGTAAAGCCAATACTAACCAACAGCAATACCGCAGCAGCAGCTCTCCAGAATCCCAATGAATGCCAGATGCCCCCTCCTTGCCTGCCCTTTCCAAACAATTGGGCTTCAATTGTATGCCAAAGATTGGGGCGGGGACTTTGGTCATCAAACTGCTCCTTGTTTTCTCTGATGTATTTTTCCAGCGCTGCCATTAATTGTTTGTGCTCAATAATTCTCTCAATTTCTTTTTGGCGCGGTTGAACTGAGATTTTGAAGTCGATTCACTGATCTTCAGTATCCCCGCGATTTCCTTATGATCATATCCTTCCAAAAGATACAAAGTTAATACCAAACGGTAACCTTCCGGAAGATTGTCAATGGCCCTTTTTACCCGGCTTATACTAAGTTCGTCTATTTCATCAACCTGCGCCTCTTCGGCCAGATCAAAAGCATCATTTTCCGGTAAAGGCAACTCCCTTTTCTTTCTAAGGAAGTTGATAGACTTGTTAACCACGATCCGCTTGAGCCATGCCCCGAAAGATGACTCCGCCCGGTAAGAATCAAGGTGGCGAAAGGCACTGATAAAAGCCTCCTGCAGTACATCGTGCGCATCGTCCTCGTCCTTTACAATTCGAAAACACACATTGTACATTCCCCTGGCATACAATTCATACACTTGCTTATGGGCTTGCCGCTCCCCGGCCCTGCACTGTGTAATCAATGCGGCATGAATATCTAAAAAGGGGGCTTCCACTCAGCGAATTTACCTAATTAAACAGACAAGTACCGGTACCAGGGGTTGCATCAAATGAGAATAATCTTTCAAAAAAATACCCCTGCAGGTAACCGGCAGGGGCTATGAATTTAAAACACAAAAAACATCTAAGCTTAAAAACGATGTATATCCTAAATAGGTTTTGTTAACACAATTTTATTTACTTCCCCTGGCGCACAAGTCCTTTTTCTTTGGCAATCTTATCCAGCATTTCCAAAGCTGCCTGCCGCTCATTCTTTATCTCCCCCTCCAATATGGCCTCCCGTATGCGTGTCTTGATCTCCCCTATCACCGGACCTGGCGCAATAGCATACAGCTGTATGATCTCGTCTCCGTTCACCGGTGGCTGGAAATTGCGCAACTGATCTTTCGCTTCTACCTCTACCAGTTTCTTCTCTACTGCTTCAAAATTTTTCAGGTACTTCTTCACCTTCTCAGGATTCTTGGAAGTGATGTCCGCTCTACACAGCTTCATCAGGGCATCAATCGCATCACCTGCTTCGAACAACAACCTGCGAATAGCAGCATCACTCACATCATTCACAAGCGCTATCGGTCTTAAGTGCAAGCGTACAAGCTTCTGAACAAATTGCATCTTCTCGTTCATCGGCAATTTCATTCTCCTAAATAATTTAGGCACCATGCGTGCCCCCCTGTCTTCATGCCCATGAAAAGTCCAGCCCAGTTTATCATCAAACCTCTTGGTTGCGGGCTTGGCTATGTCATGTAAAATTGCGGCCCAGCGCAACCACAAGTCATCACTCATCTCCGCCAGGTTATCCAATACTTGTAGGGTATGATAAAAATTATCTTTGTGTCCCTTGCCATTCACGTACTCCACGCCTTGCAAAGCGATCAACTCCGGAAAAAATTGTTCCAGCAATTTGGCATGGTACAATAACTTAAAACCATACGAGGGTTGTTGGGTAAGGATAATTTTATTCAATTCATCCATGATGCGCTCTTGCGACACGATGCGCAACCTTTCGGCATTGCGCACAATCGCCTCAAAAGTATCGGCTTCAATATCAAAATTCAGTTGAGCGGCAAATCGCACGGCACGCATCATGCGCAAGGGATCGTCCGAAAAAGTAATGTCAGGGTTTTGTGGCGTTTTGATGATTTTTCTCTTCAAATCTCCTCTGCCATCAAAGGGATCAAGCAAGTCACCATAATCACCTTCATTCAGACTGATCGCAAGGGCATTGATGGTGAAATCTCTTCTTTGCTGATCGTCTTCCAGGCTCCCGTCTTCCACAATAGGCTTGCGCGAATCCCGGGTATACGATTCCTTGCGCGCACCAACAAACTCCAATTCGTACGCTCCATGCCTGATCATGGCCGTACCAAAGTTTTTAAAAACGCTAACCGGTAAATCTCCAAGTGCTTCACCCACTTTTTCAGCCAGGGCTATCCCACTGCCCACACACACAAAGTCAATATCTTGACAGGATTTACCCAGCAAATGATCGCGTACATAGCCACCTACTACATAAACAGGAAAACCTAAACTGCTGGCCGCAGTAGAAACAATAGAAAATACAGGATGGGTATCCAGCGCTTGCTTATAATTCATTTACCTGCAAATTAGCCGAATCCTTGTAAAAAACCTTGAGGCCTGCTCCATCCACTTTTCAAAATGACATTTTAT
>CAZVFM010000115.1:0-6239 GCA_964626095.1 uncultured Roseivirgaceae bacterium
TTGGAAGTCCGATAGGTGATGCAGAGATGATGCGTTTGTTGGAATTTGAATTTATTGCGCACAAACCAGCCGATCTATTAAAAATTGCTGAACGTGAATTTGCCTGGTGCGAAAAGGAGATGCTCAAAGCTTCAAATGATTTGGGTCATGGTAATAATTGGAAGGCAGCATTAGAGCAGGTAAAGAATACATATGTTGAGCCCGGCATGCAGCCTGAAATGGTTAATGGTTTGGCGGAACAAGCCATTGAATTTATCGAATCAAGAAGTTTAGTTACAGTACCTGAGTTAGCAAAAGAAACCTGGCGAACACGCATGCTTTCAGCCCAGCAACAATTATTTTCCCCTTTCTTTTTAGGAGGTGAGATGATACAGATTTCCTATCCTACGCAAGACATGCCGCACGATGCCAAGATGATGAGCATGCGTGGCAATAATCCTAACTTTTCTAAATCAACCGTACATCATGAACTGATACCCGGTCACCATTTACAACAGTTCATGCAGCAGCGATATAAATCACATCGTAACCGAAGTTTTGGTACGCCATTCTGGACAGAAGGTTGGGCCTTATATTGGGAAATGCTTTTATGGGATGAAGGCTTTCCTGAAACACCCGAGGAACGTATTGGCATGTTGTTCTGGCGAATGCACCGCTGCGCAAGGATTATTTTCTCCATCAGTTATCATACAAATAAAATGACACCACAGCAGTGTATTGATCTGCTTGTAGATAAGGTAGGACATGAACGCGCCAATGCAGAGGCTGAAGTGCGCAGGTCATTAATGGGTAATTACGGTCCGCTTTACCAAATGGCTTACATGTTGGGTGGATTACAGTTTCGGGCTTTGTATCAAGACCTGGTGACCTCAGGAAAAATGACGCCAAAGGAATTTCATGATACCATACTTCAGGAAAATAATTTACCGGTCGAACTGATTAAAGCTATTCTTACCAATCAAAAATTAAATCCAGAGTATAAAGCGAATTGGAAATTTTAACAGCCCATTAAAATAATGGATTACTAATCATCTCTTTATGAAAAATGCAATCAACTTTTTTTCTGGTTTAATTTTACTACTTGCCAGTTTCTTTGGGTATGCACAAGAGCTGCGCAACCCTGTAATCGAGAATTATGGCGGTGTTTTTGAATTACCATACGAGGTATTGAAGCCTGATCCCAACCTGAAATTCAAAATTGTCATTGATGTTTATTCTGGGGCAGATAAGGCTTCAGAATTGAATACTGCTTTGCTCAATGTGGCCCGAATGCTTAATTTACATAGTGTAGGAGGAGTACCTCCTGAAAATATGGATGTTGTATTGGCCATACATGCGGAGGCAGCGTATTCGGTAATGAATAATGCCGAATATAGAAAGAAATATGGGGTTGATAATCCGAACCTGGGCTTAATTACAGAACTCAAATCGGCCGGATTAAAACTCTATATCTGCGGACAGTCCTTAGTCGTTCGAAAAATAGACAAGGACAAGCTGGCACCAGAAGTTGAAATAGCTTTATCCATGCTTACAACTGTTACCACGCACCAATTGATGGGTTATGCCTTTATGAAGTTTTGAAAGTCCTGGATCAGTAAATACTTCATCGTATTGTTGGCTATTGTATAGTCAAAACTTTAGTTTTATTACCGTGGTCACTAAACATACACATGACTCAGCATATTCAGAAAACAATGTTGTTAGTCTTTACCGCTCCGGTAAACCTTTTTTTGATTTGCTGCTTCAGCTCATAAATGAAGCCAGGCACTGTATTCAATTACAAACGTATATTTTAGAAGAAGATGAGACAGGTAAAATCATCTCTGAAGCACTTAAAAAGGCAGCTAGCAGAGGTGTAAAAATTTCACTTTTGGTAGATGGATATGCATCACAAAATCTTTCATCTGGATTCATTAAAAGTTTGACGAGGTCAGGAATAAAGTTCAGAAAATTTGAACCTATTTTAAGAAGTAAAAAACTTTACTTCGGCAGAAGATTACATCATAAATTGTTGGTTGTAGATACATACAATGCCGTAGTAACAGGCATTAATATCAGTAACAAGTATAATGATTTCGCAGGTACTACTGGATGGCTTGATTGGGCTGTATATGTTAGGGGAGAGATTGCAGAGCAATTGGATACTATTTGCACCAAACTATATTACAAAAATGCTGAGCGATTAACTTTCGGGAGAGCAAAATTTGATTTTTCAGAAAGAGCAGGCAATACCAAGGTTCGAATCAGAAGAAATGATTGGGTAAATCGGTACATGGAAATTACTGAAAGCTATGTTGAGATGTTTAAAACTGCTAAAGATTATATATATCTAATGTCACCGTACTTTTTACCAGGCCATATTTTACAAAAGGCCATTGCAGAAGCTGCTGATCGTGGGGTACGTATTAAGTTAATATTACCGGGGATTTCGGATGTGCAAATGGCCAAGCTGGCTGAAAGATACATGTATCGATGGTTATTAAAATTTAAAACAGTTGATATCTATGAGTACCAGCCTAAAGTACTACACGGAAAGATGGCTACTTATGATGGGGTATGGGTAACTGTTGGTTCATACAATGTGAATAATATAAGTGCTTATGCAAGTGTAGAACTTAATCTCGATATAAATGATAAACATTTCGCCAATGAAACAGAAACAAAATTGGAGCGCATTATAAAATTGGATTGTATAAAGGTTGATGAGAAATATTATTTACAAAAAACGAATTTCTTCAAGTTGTTTATTCAGCGATCGTGTTACGAAATTATTAAGATAATGCTCTACTTATTTACATTTTATTTTAAACAGCGGGAATAATTGTGTAGTACAGAAATTATTCTTCATTTTGAATGGATAAAATGTATTCCTTGACCAGGTTTTCAAATTCTTCCATATCAGTTTCTTTTCGGCCTCTTCTTTCAATTTTCTTAGCATTTGATGAGTTGTCATCTGCAAGCTGAAGTAATGCATGTTTGTAAGTTAATGCTTTGGCAAACTTCTCTTGAAAATCTTCTCCATTGTTAACTTGACTCAAGTTACTTAACAGAAAGGGCCAGAACTGATCTAGTAAATTGCTTAAGAATTTTTTCATAACTACCACTTCAACGTTGTTCACACCCATATATGGATTGTACAGGTATTTAGTATATTGTTGCATGAATTCATCGTTTACATCAGTAATCATTAAATACTGTTTATTTTTAAAAAATATTCTGAAGTGCTCGTAATATTCAATAGTCGTTGCTAAGAAAGATCTACGCTCTTCAAAAGAGTTTAGTGAAGCATAATCTCTTCTCCTAATTTCAAAATCATTGACTACAAATCGATTATAGATAGATACTGCGAAGGCATTTGCGTTTTCTTGAGGAACATAAGTCAGTATATCATCTTTTAAAAATACCCACTCCTCTTCTAATTCCTCTACTGTTCCTTGTAACCTAAGGAATTCAATGCTCTCTTTCAAAACTTCTACATGACTTTCAACCTGTAAATACAAAGTATTTGTTAATTGTTCCAGATAATTAGTAAAATCATTGTGTGAGCGAATTTTCTGACCAGCTGCTGGCAAATACTCTGGTGCAATAAACCGACTTTCCACTTCTATAAATTCTTCTATTAAATGCTTATACCTTTCACTTTCTATAGAGTAACCTTCAGTAATTTTCAACAGACTATCAATTTTGAAATTACTCTCTCTCCGCAATTGAAAGACCGGTTGTTCAAGTTTAGCATTTAATAAAGAATCTATGTAGTCAAGTTTTTGCGTAGCAGATTTCATTCTCTTTTGTTCATCAGGGCCTAATTCAAAGTACAAGCGTTTTGCCCCGGTTATTAGGGGGCTGCTGATCAGAGGATGTTGTCTAAAGTAAAATTGAGCAATTGAATAAGGAACAAGGGCAACTTCCATTGTTCTAGCTAAGGGAATCTGAGTTAGGTAGAGTGAATCAGTGGGTTGAAAACCAGCACTCCATATCCAAGGCAAGTTTTTGTCAGCAGGAGCAATACTATCGATTGATTTCAGTTGCTCTTTAGTTAATTCAAAAATTTCTTCAAAAAATGATTTCCCACCAATGTTAAGGTTTAAGAGAATACCCTTTTCATATGAAAATTCTTGAGTTGGTTTTGTTTTTATATTCAAAATCCATTTTCCCTCAAAATTTCCCTCAGCATTTACGATCCCGTTAAGATTTAATGTATCGTTCTGAAAGTGTAAGGTATTGTTGACAGTATTTAAAGTCAGTACCTGCCTTTTCTCTTTATCATCAAATGTTCCGTATTCATATTGCCATATTCCTGTTGGATTTCCTTTTACATACTTTCCTTTAAGTAAACTTCGATGACCAATGGTTTGTAAATTAACACCTTGTTGATCAAAATCATTTATTTCAAAATTTACAGTGTAGTGTATCATTTCAATTTCGCCTTCTGGGAGGCCGTTACTAAAGTTGACTTTGATTTGGGCTACTTCAAACCATTTGGTTCCTGGATTTTGTAGATTTAATTTCCATACATATGGGCCTATTGGAGTTTTACTTGTATCTGTAGATGCATATGAAAATTTTTCAGTAGCCCCATTTATTGGTAACCACTTTGCTTCAGCCTCGTAGTGACTTCTTTGAGCTTGTATAGTAGTGGAGAACAATAAAATTAAATAAAATGCAAAGTGTTTCCTCATGAATCTTAAAATTACTTCGAACTGAACAATGCAGTTAGATCATCCATGTTATAAACCACACTCATTTGAAAATTATGATTTACATCTGGTCGATCAAAATTGGGAACAGCTATCACCTGGTTGAGGTAGCCAAACTGTAAATTAAACTTGGGGTTTAATTGATAGCCAATTGCGAAGTATAAACGGTTACGATCAAAGAACTGACCTGACAATTCTCTGCCCAAATTCATAAATAGTTCATTAGATGAAGATATGAAATAATGACGCAGATATGGAGAAAAATTATACAATGGAAATATGGCTTGCAATCGGTACCTGATCCTGTTGTCAAATATAAATTCCTCAGTACTGATATTTTTTACAAATCGTTGTTCCAAACGATACCGATGTTCAAGAAAAATGTTATACGTGCGATGCCGAAGTACTAATTGTTGCCAGATACGGTTTTCAGAAGTTGTAACACCTTCAGAAGAAGTAGGCGTGGTATAAATATACCCATAGCCACCCGTAACCATGCTTACCGGGCTTATATAGTAATTCAATCCTACCCGTGCAAGTGTCTGACTCACTGTGTTCGGAATAAAATAGTTTCGCATTTGAAATTCTGAATGCACACCAAATTTTTTATTGATCTTATTGTCACCAAAATACATGATCCAGTTACCAAGAGGTTGTTGCCGTGGTTGGTTTTGGGCGTACAAATAGTTACATCCAAACAAGTTTATTAAACAGATGGTGAAAATAATTATGCGCATATAAATTAAATTTTCTTGAATATAGCCTCAACACGTTTGCTGTTCAAATATGGGCCTAAGTTTTTTATTTTAAATGGACTTTTTATCTTGAGGCTAAGTCTTAATCAAAATGTGGAAGTAAGTTAAATCTACTAAACTCCAGATTTATTGTAAATAGTCATTATTTTCATAATTTAAAGTTGGTGGTTATGGTTTGGAGTTGAATTTTTAAACTTTTATTATTTAATTGACAGTAGATTTATTTTGCTAATTTTTATAGAATAAATTAATAGGAAAATGAAGCTTTCAAAATCCACATTCCATTTGGTCATTTTGATTTTGCTTTTCTTTTCATGTCTTGAGCCTATTCCAGACCGGAATAAACACCAGAGTAAAGAAAAGGCTAAAAATGTTATTGTTAAGGATGGCACTTCTAAATACTTCTCAAAAGACGGTAGTCTATTGACAGAGGTAGAAATGAGAGATGGCAAGCGAAATGGTGTGGCAAAAAGTTATCATAAGAATGGTAAGCTTCATCAGATGATTTATTACGTGGACGACTTAAAACACGGAGAAGCAATAAAGTATTACCAAGGTGGGCAATTGTACCAGGTTACACCTTATGATAAAAATTTAATGAATGGTGTAAGAAAAAAGTACAGGGAAAATGGCGAATTGTTGTCTGAGATGCCTTACAAAAGTGGTTTTGAGTGCACAGGCTTGAGAGAGTATTTGCTTGATGGATCAACTAAGAAAAAATACCCATCAATAATCATTAGAGAAGAGAATCGCTTGAACAAGGATGACAATTTTTTATTAATATTTT
>CAZVFM010000115.1:6249-8226 GCA_964626095.1 uncultured Roseivirgaceae bacterium
ATGGCCTTTTCAAATTTAAATTACGTGGCCTCTTTTTTTATTAATATTTTCAATGACAGAAAAGGTTAAGGATGTAAAATATTATATAGGCGAACTGCAAAACGGTTGTGTACATGACGATCTTGAGCCAGTCTATTTTAATACTAAAAGCGGTTATGCCGAATTGAGATTTTACGTTCCTTTAAATCATTTTATAATGCAGAAAATCAATGTAATAGCTACGTTTACTACAACTTTAGGGAATACATATATTACACAGAAGTCATATAACCTTTCAATTGAAAATAAATTATTGTGATATCATTCTTTTTCTAAAAAGTAATTCTTGGTTATTTGGTGAAAATTCTAAACCCTTATCAATATAGAACTTAGCCTTAGTTGTCTGGTTCTTTTTAAAGTAATAGACAGAGGCTGCTGAGTAACCAATGGCAACGGCTTCCGGGCTTACTCTTACTGTCGTTTTACTTTTGTTCACCAGATCTTCAAATTTTTTGCGATAGATTTCTCCCTCATTAATTTTTTGCTTGTCATAATCATTACTCATCTGAATAAGATAACTTTCAGCAAGCATCTGAATAAAGTGATTATTTTGACTTAATTGATCGAATTTTAAATAGTATGATTCGAGCTTTTCAATAACATCTTTTGCATCCCAATAAACCAGTGTAAGTTTGAGATTGTTAATAAAGAAACTCATAAGGTCAACATTTCCTGGTTGTAATTCAAGACTATTTTCTATGAATTTACTAGCTTCATCATGACGACCTTGATTATAAAGAAGGCGACCTTTTTCATAGAAATAAATGTATTTTATTCTATCTAAAATATCATCGTCTTTAATATTTATTTGAAGAACTTCAAAGCATTCATCATAAAGGATAATTTTATTTTGATTAAGAGTTTGCTGTGTTAAACGTAGAAAATCTGCCTCAATCATACTTGGCTCAATACCATAATTTTTATATCTGCTTAGCCTGGAAAGTAATTTGGCAGTTTCTAGTGTTTTATATTCTGTTGCATTTAACAGTTGAGCTTGAAAATAGAGCATTAAGTAAGCGTGTCGATCTGAGGGGTAATAAAGGTATGCCTTTTCTGCTTGTGTAAGCGCATGTTCGATATCCCCTTTATCATAAGAGAAGAGTGAATTATTCATATAGTGAATGCCGACAAGTTTTATAAGATCAATGTTTTCATTCTTAAAATAATATTTATCAAATAATTCATCAGTTGTTGATCTGGCAATTTCTTGACCGCTAATAATTTTTTGTTTAGCCAGATACTGAATTGTTTGATCTTTAAAAGCTTTATCAAAAACGAAATAGCCCCTTATAGGGGTTGTGGTTTCAATAAGAATCCTTTCTTCTTGCGGATAAACCATAATGTAAACATGGGATGGCTCTTCTTTTACAGTATATGGTAAATTGAATTGTTCAAGAAAAATACCATATAAGGCGCTCGCAGTTACACAGTTATAATAGCCACTCGAAAAAATGGAATTGAAATCGATTATAGCTTCATATTTGGTTAAAAATGTCCCATGAATTTTTTTATACAGGAGAGCAACCTTATTTTTTCTTGATTTTTGTTTTTCTATCGCTCTGGCGATGTCCTGTGATGTTTGATTTATTCTATTGGAAAATATTTGGAGGTCTTCTTCAGTAATTTCAGGCGAAAGTCCCAGAAAAAGACTTAAGTAATCTACCGTACCATTCCTAAAGTATTCATCAAATGCTTTTTTCTCAAATTCAGAGGAGAAACTTACTTCATTATAATAAATAAGTGAATCTTGCCCCCTCAAGTCAATTGGAAAATTACAGAATATTGCCCAAAGGATTAGAACCGATTTTAGGAAGAGTCTCATGACTTAAATTTGGTTATTAAAATAGATGCAAATACAACAATTTCAAAAAATCCTCAGATCCGTATAAAAAATACCCCAAAAACACATCCTTTTCTCTAATATTGCGTTTCTGTTGA